>NZ_JBFARL010000249.1:0-10599 GCF_040674655.1 Actinomadura sp. NPDC049753
CGTCGGCATCGCCGCGGCACGGGCCGAGCAGCGCCCGGAGCCGCCCCGCGAGGCCGCCGCCCCGGTCGGTCTCGCGCACGACGGCGAACACCAGGCGGCGGGCGTCGCCCTGCTCGACGCCCAGCTCCTCGGCGGCGTACCGGAGCAGGGCGCGCTCGGACGCCCGCTGCCGCAGCCGCTCGCGGAGCCGGTCGGCGATGTCGAACAGCAGCAGCCCGGGCAGGTCGGCGCCCGAGCGGAGCGCGGCCAGCACGGTGTCGGCGTGCGTGGTGGTGGTGTCGCGGCTGCGGCGCGCCCACTCGGCTCCGGCCGCCGCGACCGCGTCCCCGTCCGGGCGCAGGCCGCCGCCCGGCACGGCGAAGCCGTCCAGAAGGCGCATCGGGCCGGTGAGGCGGGCGCCGAAGAGGAAGTCGGCCAGGTGGCGCCTGCCGAGGACGTCCAGCGACTCGCGCACCTTGCGGTAGGCGGGATAGGGCGCGGCGGACGGCAGCGCGTCGGGCTCGCGGATCTCGATGCCGTCGGCGGCGGCCGGCCCCGCCAGTTCCTCGCTCCGCACCCCGGAGGTGCGGGCGATGGCCTCGACCTCGGCGGGCGTGGCCATCCGCAGCGCCCCGGCCGCGTCGGCGAGGCGGGCGCGGGCCTCGCCGAGGCGGCGCTCGGCGAGCTCGCGGCCGCCGCGCAGCCGCGCCTCCAGCGGGCGCGTGTCGCCGCGCTCGGCGGCGGAGAACAGCGGCGCCAGCTCGCGGTGCTCGGCCTCCAGCCGGTCGATGAGCTTGCGGTACTTCAGCTGCCCGCGGGCCCGCCGCCAGCACTGCCGGACCTGCCGGACCCGCGCCGCGACGGCCGCCGCGTCCAGCCCGTCGAGCGGAGCTCGTCCGTTGAACGGCGGTGGGTGGGGGCTGGAGGACGGTCCGTCGAGCGCGTACCGGACGCGCAGGTCCTCGGGGGGCCGGTCGCCCGCGGCCCGCGCGGGTTCCAGCACCTCCCGCCGGTAGTCCTCGTCGAACGCCACGGGCGCCTCCAGGGGATCCGCGGCCCGCTCAGCTGACCTGGACCCGGGAGAGGGCCTTGCGGGAGCGCTCGACCTCCTCCTCCGACATGCCGCCGACGTCCACCTTCAGCTCCAGCCGCTCCCCGGTCTCCTTCTCCACGGCCGTGACGTTCAGCAGGCCGGAGGAGTCGAGCTCGAACGTCACCCCGATCGGCCAGCCCGACTTCTTGCCCGGCGGGACGCGGATCTCCCCGGTCGCGATCTCGGTGTTGTCGATCAGGTCGGCGGACTCCACCACGCCGGCCTGCTCCATCACCCGGACGTCGGCGGAGGTCTGGTCGTCGTAGACGGTGAAGAAGTCCTCGGTCCTGGCGGCGGGCAGCTCGTCGTTGGCGTGCACGAGGTGCGCGACGCTCTCGGCGCCGGTGTCCCGGTCGACGACCACGATCCCGAAGGCGTGCGAGGCGACCGTCCTGATCCGCCGCCCGGCGATCTGCCGCTGCTGCTCGGCCGACAGGCCCGCCCGGTTCGCCATCTCCTCGGCGCGCTCGGCGGCGCCCTCCCGGACGAGGCGCCGGTAGGTCTCCTCGAAGGCGTACAGGGCGGCGCCCTTGGCGACCGCGAGGTCGGGGTCCTGGAGGCGGGGGGTGAGGCCGAGCTCGGTCTGCAGCCGCGCCGCGACGACCGGCATCTTCGTGGAGCCGCCGACGAGGACGAGGTCGTCGTAGTCCTCGACGCCCTTCTCGGCGGCGGTGGCCAGCGTCCGGCCGGTGATCTCCACGGTGCGGTCGAGGAGGTCCTTGGTCAGCTCCTCCAGCTTCTCCCGCGTCACCTCGACCGAGGCGACCCGCCCGGCGTGCATCACCCGGACGGTGTGGGACGTGCGGGTGGTGAGGGCCTTCTTGGCGTCCTCGGCGTCGCGGCGCAGCTGCTGCTCGGTCTGCCGGTCGTCCAGCGGGTCGCCGGCGTCGGGGTGCTCGGCGCGGAACCGCTCGGCCAGGTGCTCCACGAGCCGGGCGTCCCAGTCGGCGCCGCCGAGCTCGTGGTCGCCGTCGGTGCACACCACCTCGATGTGGCCCCCGCGCAGCGCGATGACCGTGGTGTCGAACGTCCCGCCGCCGAGGTCGTACACCAGGATCGTGCGGTCGGTCTCGGGGTTGAGGACGCCGTAGGTGATCGCGGCGGCGATCGGCTCGGACACGATGTCGATGACGTTCAGCCCCGCGATGCGGCCCGCCTTGCGGGTCGCGTCGCGCTCGGCCACGCCGAAGTAGGCCGGGACGGTGATGACCACGTCGCGCGTCTCCTCGCCCGTCGTGGTGCGCGCGTCCGTCGCCAGCTTCAGCAGGATGAACGCCGACACCTCCTCGGGCGTGAAGTCGATCCCGTGGATGGGGCGCGTGACGTCGCGGCCCATGTCCCGCTTGATCAGGCTGACGACGTTGTCGGGCTCCAGGACCGCGGTGTCCTTCGCGGTCTGGCCGACGACGACGTTCTCGCCGCTCTCGAAGAACACGACGGACGGCGTGGTGTCGGTGCCCTCCAGGTTCCGCTGGACCGCGGGCCGGCCCACGTCGTCGATGGAGGCAATGCAGGAGTACGTCGTTCCCAGGTCGATCCCGTAGACGGCCATGTCCCTCACCCGCTGTTCGTCGTCTGTCCGTTGTGCGCCGCCTCGCCGGCGGGGGCCGGCTCGGCGAGCCTGCCGACGCTGACCGCCGCCTTGCGCAGCACCTTTCCGCTCTGCTCGAACCCGTCGGACTGCACGGCCGTGACGGTGCCGTCCGCCACGGGGTCCTCGACCTGCGTGACCGCGACCGGGCGGTGCCGGGACGCGTCGTAGGGGGCGCCCGGCTCGACGGTGAACCGCTCGACGCCGAGCCGCGCGAGAGCGTCGGCGACGTCGTCGGCCACCGCGGCCAGCAGCACCGCCGTGCGCCGGGGGTCGGGCGCCTCGGTGAGATCGGGGGCGCGGAGCCGGTCGGCCTCGCGGCGCGCCTGGTCGTGCAGCCGGTACAGCGCCGCGCGGACGGGCTCCAGCATCGCCTGCAGCTCCCCGCGCCGCAGCCGCTGGTTCTCCTCGTGGAGCCGGTCGATGACGGCCTCGCGGTGCTCCGCGCGCTCGCGCTCGCGGTCGAGGCGGGCGGCGAGCCCGGCGAGGGCGTCCCTCACCTCGGCGTGCAGCACCGCGCCCACGTCGTCCCCGCCGGCGTCCCCGGCGTCGCCGGCGCGCGCCGGCTCGGGCCCGGCACCGGAGGCTTCGCTGACTGGGGGTTCCCCGTCCCTCGACACGTAGAGTCACCTTAATGCTGGACGGCAGGAGACGTCAGGCCAACCGATGACCTCCACCGGACTCTAGTTTGACCCGTGCCCGCCGTTCCAGCACCGACTTTCCGTGCCGTTTTCTTGGGATGACACGTCTGGGTAACACAGGGGAAACGGGTGTCGCCGAAGCTGGGGACCTCGCACGGAGACTGGAGGTGGCGATGTTGCTGCGGATAAGGGTGCGCCTGCCGGACCGCCCCGGTTCGCTGGGGCAGGTCGCGCGGACCCTCGGCGCGGCGGGCGCGGACGTGGTCCAGATGACGGTGCTGGAACGCGACAACGGGCGGGCGATGGACGACTTCACCGTCGCGTGGCCCGCGGGGGCCGACTCCGAGCGGCTGACCGAAGGCCTCGGCTCGGTGCCGGGGGTGGAGGTCGTCGGGATCTGGCCGACGGCCGAGCCGCAGGGCGCCTATCCCGACGCGGCCGTGATCGGCCAGGTCGCGGCCGTCCCGGAGCGCGGGCTGGAGATCCTCGCCGACGCCGTCCCGGCCGTCCTGAGCGCCGACTGGGCGGGCCTCGCCGAGCTGAAGGGGGAGGACGAGGCGGTCCTCGTGCACGCCAGCGCGGGCGGCGAGCCGGGCGCGGTCCTGCCGGAGTTGCGGCCGCTGCGGCCGCGGGCGTTCACGGCGCCGGACGGCACGCGCTTCGCGGTCTGCCCGCTCGCGGCGGGCGGGGTCGCGCTGGTGGTCGCCCGGACGGGCGCGCCGCCGTTCCACCGGACGGAGGTGTACCGGCTGGAGCAGCTCGCCGGGGCCGCGAATGCCGTCCTGCACCGGGCCCGCGGCGCGTCCCCGCTCTGAGCGCCCGCGTCGTTCCGGCCCTGTGCCGGCCCGCAGGGCGAGGTCAGTCAAGCGGGGTCAGTCCAGCAGGGCGAGGACCGCGTCCAGATCGGTGAGGCCGGCGTCGGAGCCGAGCCCCTGGGCGACGGTGGCCGCCGCGGCGGTGCCCCAGCGCGCGGCCTCCAGCACGTCCTTCCCGTGCGTCAGGCCGGTGATGAACCCGGCGCAGTAGGCGTCGCCGCAGCCGGTCGTGTCGACGACCTCGACGGGCAGCGCCGGAAGCCGGTGCGCGCCCTCGGCGGTGGCGACGAGGCTGCCCTCCCCGCCGAGCGTGACGACGACCGTGCGGGGCCCCCGCGCGAGCAGCGCGGCGGCGGCCTTCTCCGGGTCGTCCTCGCCGGTCATGAGGGCCGCCTGCTCCTCGTTCGGCAGGAAGTGGTCGACGTGGGGGAGGAAGGCGGCGGCGCCGTCCAGCAGGTCGGGCATGGCGGACAGCAGGTCCATCGTCACGACGGCGCCGGCCTCGCGTGCGGCGTCGAGCACGGCGAAGAAGGCCGGGTCGTTGAGGCCGAACGTGACGTCGGGGCCGCCGAGGTGCACCGCGCTCGCCGCCTCCAGCAGGCCCGGCCCGACCGCGTCCGGGGCGAGGGTCAGGTTCGCGCCGGGGACGTGGAAGCTCGGGCGCCCGCCGTCCGGCCGGATCGGCAGGATCGACGCGCTGGTCTGCTCGGCCGTCCGCCGGACGAGCCCGCGCACGTCCACGCCCTCGCGCGCCATGATCGTGACCAGCAGGTCGCCGAGGTCGTCGTCGCCGATCGCGCCGACCGAGACGACCTCGTTGCCGAGGCGGGCCAGGGCGACGGCGGTCCCGGCGGCGGCGCCCGCCGCGGTCACCCGGATCCGCTCGACGACGACGGTTCCCTGGCCGTCCGGGATGCCCTCCACCGGGCGGGCGAGCACGTCCAGGATGTGCGCGCCGAGAGTGACGACGGTCATGTCCGGCCCCTTAGTGATCGTCTGGGCCGTAGCGTACGCGGTGCAGGCCACGGAATGTGAGAGGTATTCGCATGTTGCTGAGGGACGAGCGGGACGCGTTGTGCGAAGTCGGCCGGCGGCTGGCCGGGACCGGGCTGGTGACGGGCGCGTCCGGCAACGTCAGCGTCCGGTCCGGCGACCTGGTCGCGGTCACGCCGGGCGGGATGATGCTCGACCGGATGGAGCCGGCCGACTGCCCGGTCGTGGACATCGCGGGCCGATGGGTCGAGGGGGACAAGGCGCCGTCGTCCGAGACCCCCATGCACCTCGCGCTCTACGAGGCGACCCGCCTTGAGGGCCGCCCGGCCGCGGCCGTCGTGCACACGCACTCCACCTATGGCGCCGTGGTGGCGACGACCATGACCGAGCTGCCGCCGATCCACTACAACACGCTCCTGCTCGGCGGCGTGGTGAAGGTCGCCGAGTACGCCACCTACGGGACGCCCGAACTCGCCGAGAACGTCCGGACGGCCATGGCGGGCGGCAAGCGCGCCGCGCTGATGGCCAACCACGGGGGCGTCACGATCGGCCGCGACCTGGAGGAGGCGTACGAGAACGCGCGCCTCCTGGAGTGGCTGTGCGGGGTGTACGTCCGCGCGAAGGCGATCGGGGAGCCGCGCGTCCTGACGGAGGAGGAGCTGGCGAAGGTGGTCGAGCGGGGCCTCGCGCCGCCCGACTTCCCCCGCGTGTAACCTAACGCTTGTTAGGTCACTCTGGGAGGCCCGCCTTGCCCTTCGTCCTGGTCGACAAGCCGCGCCCGAACGTCACCCTCATCACCCTCAACAGGCCCGAGCGGATGAACGCGATGGCGTTCGACGTGATGGTGCCCTTCCGGGAGGCCCTGGAGGAGGTCAGCCGCGACAACGGGACCCGCGTCGTCGTCATCACCGGCGCCGGCCGGGGGTTCTGCTCGGGGGCCGACCTGGAGAACCCGGGGAGCATCCCGGGCATCGACGGGCTGACGCTCCCGACCATCGCGCTGCGCTCGATGGAGCTGCTGGACGACGTGGTCCGGGCGATGCGGCGCGTCCACCAGCCGGTCATCGCGGCGGTCAACGGCCCGGCGATCGGCGGCGGCCTGTGCCTGTCGCTCGCCGCCGACATCAGGCTGGGCGCGGAGACGGCCCTGTTCCGCGCGGCCGGGATCAACAACGGGCTGACCGCGAGCGAGCTCGGCCTCAGCTACCTGCTGCCGCGCGCGATCGGCGCGTCCCGGGCGTTCGAGCTGATGCTGTCCGGGCGCGACGTGGAGGCCGCCGAGGCCGAGCGGATCGGCCTGCTGTCCCGCGTCGTCCCGGGCGACAAGCTCCTCGACGCCTGCTACGAGCTGGCCGAGCGGATCGCCGGGTTCAGCCGCCCCGGCACCGAGCTGACGAAGCGGATGCTGTGGTCGAGCCTGGACGCCGCCAGCCTGGACGCCCACATGGGCCAGGAGGGACTCGCCCAGCTGTACGTCCGCCTCACCACCCACAACTTCGAAGAGGCGATCAAGGCGCGGAGGGAGCACCGCCCCCCGGACTTCCAGGACTGACGCACAGCGGCCGGGTCCGCCGCTGGTACGACCACGCGGCCGCGCCCAGCGCCACGCCGTAGGCGGCGAACGCGCCGATCCCGCACGCAGCGACCGTCCAGCCGGACCAGCCGCTGATGAGCCCGTCGTGAGGGAGGTCGCGCAGCCCGAGGACGGGCGGCAGCAGGTACGCGACGGTCCCGACGACCCCGTAGGGGCCGAGCGTCAGGGCGCCGAGCCAGGCCGGGGCGAGCGGCAGCCAGCGCGGCACCCTGCGCCCGGCCAGCGGCGGGGCCCAGCGCGGGAAGACCTGCCCCCACGCGTGCGTGAGCCCCATGAGCAGGAAGACCCCGGCGAGCGCCGACAGGGTGGTGAAGTCCAGCCCGTACCTTTCCAGCGTCAGGACCAGCCCGGACGCGCCGTTGCGCTCGAACTCGGCGACGACCTGCTCGCCCTCGATCCCCGCGAAGGAGCCCCCGAGCGCCCACGTCGTCTTCATGGCGACGTAAGGCGCGAACCCGAGAGCCCCGCCGTAGGCGGCCCACCGCACCGCGCGCGGCGCGGCGGACACGGGCGGCGGAGCCTTCACGGTCTCCGTCCCGGTGTGCGCCCGGCCGCACCGCGCGCACCTTCCCGCCGTGCCGCGCTGGTAGGCCAGGGCCGTCCCCGCGAGAAGGGCCGCGCCCACCGCGCACAGGAACTCGACGGCGAACCTCGGCCAGTCGTCGACCGTCCCGTCGAAGACGAGTTGCAGCGCGTTCATCACGAAGCCGAACGTTCCGGCCCCCGCCAGCACGCACGCCGTCCAGAGTCCGGTGAGCGGCCACCACCGCGGCATCTGCCGCCCGACGTCGCGGACGCTCGACACGGCCATGATCCCGCCGACGCCGAGAAAGGCGGCGATCACCCAGGCCGCCGCCCCGGCGTCCGCCAGCGGAGATCCGGTCTCCCCGCCGCTCGCCCAGTACAGGGCCACCCCCACCGCGCCCACCGACCACGCCCCGGCCGCGTACCCCGCCCAGCGCGGCCACAGCCTCCCCACCGATTCCATGGGACGAGCCTCTCCGCGCCCGTCCCCTCGCGCCTCCCGCCAGGGGGCGAACGCCCTACCCCGCGCGGGGGAGCGGCATGGAGCCGGCATAGGTGCGGCATGGCAGTCTGAGGGGGTGCCGAAGCTTGCGCCGGACGAGGCGCGCCGCCTGCTGACCACCGTGCCGGTCGCGCGCCTCGCGACCGTGGGGGAGGACGCCCGGCCGCACCTCGTCCCCGTGACGTTCGCCGTCCACCGGGGCGCCATCTACACGGCCGTCGACCACAAGCCCAAGAGCACCCGGGAGCTGCGGCGCCTCGCCGACATCCGGGCCAATCCCCGCGTCGCGCTCCTGGCCGACCACTACGAGGACGACTGGGACCGCCTGTGGTGGGTCCGCGTGGACGGCCACGCGGCCGTCGTCGACGACCCCGCCCGCATGGCCGGTCCCGTCCGGCTCCTGGCGGACCGCTACCCCCAGTACCGCGAGCGTCCGCCGGAGGGGCCGGTCATAGCCGTCACCATCGAGGCCTGGACGGGCTGGTCGGCGTCCTAGAGGGAGCGCTGGAAGGCCGTGACGGCCTCGGCGATCTTCTCGGGGAACTCCACGTGCGGGTGGTGGCCGGCGCCGTCCAGCAGGACGACCTCGCCGTTCAGCCTCCGGCCGACCCACTCGGCCTCGGCGGCAGGGTCGGGCCAGTCGATGTCGCCCGTGCCCATGATGACGAGCGTGGGCGCCTGCACCCGGTCGAGCCGCGCCTCGGACTCGGCGTGGGACATGCTCAGGTAGTCGGCGATGACCTTGCCGCGGCCCGGCTCCTTGAAGTTCGCCTTCAGCTTGGCCTTGTGCTCGGCGAAGTCGGCCGGGGGCTTCGGCTCCCACTTCGGGTAGTAGGACATGTAGAGCGGCACGGCCAGGCCGGGGACCCGCATGAGCGCGGTGGTCAGCTTCTGCGCGAACCCGCCCTTGCCGTCCCGGACGAACGGCGCCGCCAGGACGAGTCCCTTCACGAGTTCGGGCGCCTCGGCCGCGACCCACACCGCGGCGGCCGCGCCGTTGGAGCAGCCGTAGACCAGCGCCGGGCCCGCGTCCAGGTGCTTGAGCAGGGCCAGCAGGTCGTGGGCCAGCGGCGTGCTCCCGTACTCGGGCCAGTGCGCGCTGGTCTCGCCCATCCCGCGCTGGTCGACGGTCACGACGCGGTACCCGGCGTCCAGGAGCAGCGGCCGGAGGAAGCGGAACTGCGACCGCAGGTCGAGCATCGAGGGGAGGCACACGATGAGCGGGCCGTCGCCGCTGTCGTCATAGGCCAGCCGGCCGCCGGGAAGGTCGAGGAACCGGGTCTCGCTCATCGCGCACTCCTTGAATCGCTGTAGCTCTATAGCTAAGGATATTAGCCACAGGGCGACCGGGAGTCAAGAGCGGTGCTCTCGCGGGATCAGTCCCAGGCCTCGCCGAGCCTCGCGAGGTCGGCGGCGTACTCGATGCGGGCGGACCACTCGCCCGGCCAGGCGCCCATGCCGAGGTGCGCGCCCGCGAACGCGCCGGCCAGGCACGCGATCGAGTCGGAGTCGCCCGAACTGGCCGCGCCGCGCCGGATCGCCCCGACCGGATCGTCCGGGAACAGCAGGAAGCACAGCAGGCCGGTGGCGAGCGCCTCCTCGGCGACCCAGCCCGCGCCCGTGGCCCCGCACGGGTCGGACGTCCGGTCCCCGCGCGCGACGGCCTCGTCCAGGCGGTCGAGGACGTCCAGGCACTCGTCCCAGCCCCGGGCGATGAACGCCTCCGGGGTGTCGGTGCCCGGCTGCCGCCACAGGGTGCCGAGCCAGCGCTCGTGGTAGACGCCCCGCTGGTCGCGGCAGCGGGCCCGCAGCGCGGCGGGCAGGTCGGACGGGGCCATGCCGTCGGCCAGCCACCGGACGGCGAACGCCGTCAGCTCGCTCGCCGCGAGCCCGGTCGGATGCCCGTGGGTGAGGGCCGCCTGGAGCTGCGACGCCCCGGCCCGCGTCTCGTCCGACAGCCCCGGGGCGAGGCCGACCGGCGCGACGCGCATGTTGGCGCCGCACCCCTTGGAGCCCGCCACGGTGGCCTCCACCCAGGGCTTCCCGGCGGCAAGGTTCTCGCACGCGCGCAGGCAGGTGTTCCCGGGCGCGCGGTTGTTGTCGGGGCTGTTCAGCCAGTCGACGAAGCGCCGCCGCCACATCGGCGTGATCAGATCCGGGGTGAAGGGAGGGTTCGCCAGGGCGTCCAGCAGTCCGAGCCCGACCGCGATCGCCATCTGGGTGTCGTCGGTGACGAGCGCCGGGTCGCCGTCGAGCCGCGCGGGGCCGTGCTCGCCGAACCGCCGGTGGATCTGCTTCATCGTGAGGAACTCGGTCGGCGCGCCCAGCGCGTCCCCGTACGCCAGCCCGAACATCGCCCCGCTCGCCCTTCTCATGGGCGGCATTCTTCCCTAACCCGTACAAGCATCGCGGTAGCCGCCGGGGGTCATGCCGTAGCAGCGGACGAACCAGCGCGTCAGATGGCTCTGGTCGGCGAAACCGGTGCGGGCCGCCACGTCCCCGATCGCGCCGCCCCGGGCGAGCAGGCGGCGCGCGGCGCGCAGGCGGAGCTGGCGCTGGTAGTCGCTCGGCGCCATCCCGTACTCCCGCCGGAACCCCCGGTACAGCACGAACCGGCTGCACCCCGCCGCCTCCGCCAGCGCGTCGGCGCCGATGTCGTCGGTGTAGCACTCCTCAAGGCGCCGCCGCGCCCGCTCCACGAAGCCGCCGGCGGGCGCCGCCCGCAGCCGCCGCGTGGCGGCCCGGTCGACCAGCGTCCCGACGGCCGCGGTCAGCAGCTCGTCGCGCCGCAGGGCCGGCGCGCCGCCGAGCAGCGCCGCGTGCAGCCCGCGCAGGGCCCCGGCGCCCGTCGTGCCGGACCCCGCGC
>NZ_JBFARL010000250.1:0-10536 GCF_040674655.1 Actinomadura sp. NPDC049753
CGCGCGGCCCAGAAGCTGTCCTCGTACGACTACCAGACGCTGGACACCGACCTGAAGGCCGCGTCCGCGACCACGACGGGCAAGCTGCACACCCGCCCCGCGACTACACCGGCACCCTCCCGCCCGCCGGCCCCCCGACGGGGGCCGGGCGCGCCCGGTACGACGACTGGGAGCCCGAGCGCAAGTCCAAGGCGCCGATCTTCGGTGCCGTCGCCGCGATCGCCGTGCTGGCGCTGGTCGTCGGCCTGTTCATGGCGGCCCGGAGCGGCGGCGACTCCTCCGACTCGCCGCCCACCCCGACGGTCACCGACTCCGGGCCGGTCTCGGACACCCCGACGACCGAGGAGCCCGAGGACCCGACGCCGACCCGCACCCGGACGCGCCGTAACACGCCGCCGCCCCAGACGTCCCAGCCGACGCAGGAGCAGCCGACCACCGAGGCGCCGACCGACACGCCGACCACCGACACGCCGCCGAGCACGCCCACCGATCCCGGAGGCGGCACGGGCGGCACGGGCGGCACCGGCACGGGCGGCGGCACCGGCGGCGGCACCGGCGGGGGCGACGGCGGCACCGGAACGGGCGCCGGCGGCACCGGCACCGGCGGCGGCTGACGAGAGGCCGGAAGAGGCCCTCCGGGATACGCGGGGCAGGGCGGTCATCGCCGCGATGCCGGGCCCTGAGTAGGCTCGTGGACTATGAAGGAGCCGCGGATCCTGTTCGTCCACGCCCATCCGGACGACGAGTCCATCGGGACCGGGGCCAGCATGGCCAAATACGCCGCCGAGGGCGCCCACGTCTGCCTCGTCACCTGCACGCTCGGCGAGGAGGGCGAGGTCATCCCCGAGGATCTGCGCCACCTGGCCTCCGACAAGGAGGACGCCCTCGGCGAGTACCGGATCGGCGAGCTCGCCGCGGCCTGCGAGGCGCTCGGCGTCCGCGACCACCGCTTCCTCGGCGGTCCCGGTCGCTGGCGCGACTCCGGCATGATGGGCGCCCCCACGAACGACGACCCGCGATGCTTCTGGCAGGCGGACGTCACGACCGCCGCACGCGACCTCGTGACCGTCATCCGGGAGGTCCGCCCGCAGGTGATCGTCACCTATGACGAGCGCGGCAACTACGGCCACCCCGACCACATCCAGGCGCACCGCGTCACGTGGCGGGCGTTCGAGCTCGCCGCCGACCCCTCCCACGAGGACGGCGCCGAGCCGTGGCGGGCGGCCAAGGTCTACGCCTACGCCGCCCCGCGCACGGTCCTCGCCCGCGCGATCGCGGTGATGCGCGAGGCCCGGCTGCCGTTCGCCCGCGTCGCGGGGCTGGAGGAGCTCGGTTCCGGCGTCCCGGACGGGGAGGTCACCACGGTCGTGGACGCCCGCGCCCACCTGCCCGCCAAGCTGGCCGCGCTGCGCGCCCACCACACCCAGGTCACGGTCGCGCCCGAGCAGGTCGGGCCGTTCTTCGCGCTGTCGAACAACCTGGGGCAGCAGGCGTTCGGCACCGAGTACTTCATCCTCCAGGCGGGCGAGCTCGGCCCGGTCGGTCCTGGCCGCCGCGAGCGGGACCTGTTCGCCGGTCTGGCGAGCGCGGGGGACTGACGGGCCCCGGTACGCTGGCGTCCGTGGACAAGGACGACCGGGCCAGGGTGCGGCTCGCCAAGGACGGCCCCCCCGCGGACGCCGGCGCGCAGGACGCCAAGGTCGAGGCCGCCGAGGCCGATGCCGCCCAGGCCGATGCCGCCCAGGCCGAGCCCGCCGACGCGGGCGCGGCCGCGGAGGGCGGCGGCGCGTCCGCCGTGGAACCGGCGGACGGGGAGGGCCCCGGCGACGCGTTCGTGTCCGGCGCCGCCTACGCCGCGCTCGGCGTCCTCGGCGGCGTGTTCGGGGTCGTCGGCTCGTTCGCGCAGGACTGGTCCGTCGGCCCCGTCCCGCTCACGGCGCTCGTCCTGGTCGCGCTGGTCTTCGTGATGACGTGGGCGTCGGGGAAGGCGATGGGCGGGCGGCTCGGCGCGTTCGTCCCGGCGCTGGTCTGGGGCGTCGTGGTGTTCGTCCTGCAGATGCGCCGCCCCGAGGGCGATCTCGTCGTCTCGGCGACGCTGCCCGGGTACCTGTTCGTCATCGGCGGCATGGTCGCCGCCGTGGTCGGCATCATGCTGGTTCCGCCGGCCCGCCCGCCGGGCGAATGGATGCTCGGCAAGGCGGGCCGTTCTCGGGGATAGCGGGTTCTCAGCTCGCCACGGGGGCGGGCTCGGCGTCCTTGTGGACGGGCGTGCCGGCCTTGTGTCCCTTGAGGGTGAGGCACGCGGCGGCGCTGAGCAGGACGACGCCGATGGGCAGCCACATCGTCGGCTTCATCGCGTGGACGAAACCGTGCGAGAACACCTGGCCGGCCAGCTCCTGGACGCGGTGCGCGACGCTCGGTGCGACGCCGGGCGGCAGTTGCTGCCGGGCCCCGCTCTGCCCCGCGCCGACCTCCAGGCCGCCCTTGGCGGCGTCCGCGAAACTCTGCACGAAGCCGCCGCGCACGTCGGGCGGGAGGGCCCCCGACCGGGTCGCCGCCTCGTCGCGCAGCGACGACGCCAGCTGGTTCTGCAGGACGGCGCCGACCGCCGCGCTGCCGAGCACCGACCCCACCTGCCGGATGGTGTTGTTGACGCCGGACGCGGCGCCCGCGAGGCGCGGTGGGACGTTCCGGGTCGCCTCGGTGGCCATCGGCGCGAACACGCCGCCGATGCCGAACCCGGACACCACGAGCGGGGCGATGAACGCGGTCCAGTCCGTGCCGACCTGCGCGATGATCACCATCCACGCCATGCCGACGGCGTACAGGGTCAGGCCGGCCATCAGGATGAACTTGCCGCCGATGCGGTCGGACATCCGGCCCGCGACCGGGGCGAGGAGCATCGACACCACCGACGACGGCGCCATGACGAGGCCCGCCTTGAGGGCGCTGAAGCCGAGCACCGACTGCAGGTAGATCGTCATCGGCAGGAACAGACCGATCATGCCGACCGAGACGGCCGCGCCGACGAGGTTGAGGATCGTGAAGTTGCGGTCCCTGAACAGCGAGAACGGCACGAGCGGCTCGCGGTCCTGGCGTCCCCGCTGGTAGACCACGAAGATCACGAACAGCGCGAGCCCGGCGGCGACCAGCCCCCAGATGCCCTCGTTCCACTCGTACTTCTGGCCCTCGGTCAGCGCGAACGTGAGGCAGAACAGCGCGGCGGACGCCAGCAGCACGCCCGCGACGTCGAAGCGGTGCCGGACGGTGGGGGTGTGGCCGGGCAGGATCGGCACGGCCATGGCCAGCACGAGGACGCCGATCGGCAGGTTAACGAAGAAGATCCACCGCCAGTCGAGGCTGGTGACCAGCAGCCCGCCGACCGTGGGTCCGGCGATGGTGGACACGCCCGCCACCGCGCCCCAGACGCCGAGCGCGGCGCCGCGCCGCTCCGGGGGGAACACGCTGATGATGATGGACATGGTCTGCGGCATCAGCAGCGCGGCGCCGAGGCCCTGCACGGCGCGGGCCGCGATGAGCTGCGCCGGGTCCTGGGAGATCCCGCACACCAGGCTGGACAGCGTGAACAGCGCGACTCCGGCGATGAACAGGTTCTTCTTGCCCCACAGGTCGCCGAGGCGGCCGGCGGTGATGAGCAGCACCGCCAGCACCAGGATGTAGGCGTTGCCGACCCACAGCACCTCGTCCAGCGAGGCGTCAAGCTTGTCGATCATGCTCGGGATCGCGATGTTCACGATCGTCAGGTCGAGCAGCGTCATGAAGAATCCGAGGGAGAGCGTCAGCAGGATCGCCCAGGGATTTCCGCTCCATCTCTTCATCAGGCCCCCATCTCGTCGTCGGTCCGTCGTGGTCGGGGCCGCGGGTGGCAGATCGCCCGCGGCTCGGTGTCGTCGAAGGTGAGCCGGCCGGACTCCAGGTCCGCGACGAGCCCCCGCACGAAGTCCAGCTCCGACCGCAGGCGCGCGATCAGCCATTCCTGGTCGATCAGCTTGTAGCGCTCGATGCCCTGCTTGCGGAGCGAGTCGTGCGCGGTCTGGTGCGCCGCGAGCGCCGCCTCCAGGGAGACGCTCCGGTTGCGCAGGAGCCGGGCGACCTCGCCTTCCGGGAGCAGGTTGATGAACGCCAGCGCGGTGCCGAACAGCGGGAACTCCTCCGCGGGGCGGACGAGCAGTTCGGCGAGCCGGAACTGCGCCGCGTCGCGGCCGGCGCTGGTCACCGCGTAGACGGTGCGTTCGGGCCGGCGGCCCTCCCGGCTCGTCTCCAGCGGCTCGATCAGCCCGCCCGCGGCGAGCCGCTCCACCGAGTGGTAGAGCGACCCGTGCGTGATCTTGACGGCCTGGTCGTAGGCGTGGTCGCGGATGCGCTGCTGCATCTCGTACGGGTGCATGGGCCCGTCGCACAGCATGCGCAGCACGGTCAGCGCCAGTGGCGTGAGGGGTCTGGACATGGCTGCGGCCCTTATGGTCGAACTCGATTAGTCCACATAGACTAATCCACTCAGACCGCTCCCGTCATCTTCTCAGAAAAACGGGCATATTCGGGCAGGTCAGCGCACGGAGTCCACGGTGTTGGCGGCGCCGTTGCGGGCGACGTAGTCGCCGACACGGTCCTCCCGGACGGCGGTGAACAGCTCTCCGACCCCATCGTCGTCGAGCAGTACGACACTCTGCCCGCCGCGCTCCGCCGACCGGTCGACCGGGGCCGTCAGGTACTCCATCAGCGACGTCCGCAGCAGCCGGTGCGCAAGCCCGCGCAGCGTGCCGGACGTGACCGAGTCGTCCACGGCCGCCGAGCGCGTCGCGGCCCGCACGAACCGGTCGATCTTTATGGGGTTGCGGGTGTCCAGCGCCTTGGCGGCGAGCGCGTGCAGGAACGCCTGCTGGCGCTTGATCCGGTCGAGGTCGCCGCCCGGCAGGTTCCAGCGCTGCCGGACGAAGTCGAGCGCCTCGGTGCCGTCCAGGTGGTGGCGTCCGGCCTGCCAGGTCCGGTCGTGCATGGGGTCGTGGGTCGTCTTGGCGACGGTGACGTCCACGCCGCCGAGGGCGTCGGTCATCTTCACGAACCCGCCGAAGTCGAGCGCGGCGTAGTGGTCGACGCGGACGCGGGTGAGCTGCTCCACCGTCCGGATCAGCAGGGACGGCCCGCCGTAGGCGAACGCCGCGTTGATCTTGGTGAAGCCGTGCCCGGGGACGGGCACCCAGCCGTCCCGGGGGATGGCGATCACCGACACCCGGTCGCCGGGCCCGGACAGGTGCACCAGCATGATCGTGTCGGCGCGGGCGCCCATCGAGGGAATGTCGGCGCGCCGGTCGGACCCGATCAGCAGCCAGTTCTCGCCGCGCCCGCTGGAGGCCGGGCGCCCGCCGGCGGTCGGCAGCGCGCCCGAGACCCGCCTGACCTCGCCGTCGTAGAAGCGTTGCAGGAGGTACAGGCCGCCCGCGAGCAGCAGCACGAGGCCCGTCGCCAGCCCCGCGCACCCGATGATCACCCGGCGCCGACTCCTGTTCCGCAGCATCCCCTCACCCTCGCGCCGGGACGCGGCGGAGGCGGCCGCGCCGGGCGGGCGCTGGCCGACCCTTGGCGGAGACCGGGGTTTGCGATGACGGAAACGCGGGGCGGGAACGGGTGGCGCGGAACGCCGCCGGGCGCCGTTGACCGGCGGCGTTCCAGGTCCTTCGCCCGGGCCGGGCCTCAGCCCTTGAGGGCGATCTCCAGCTGGTCGAGCGCCCAGTCGAGCTCGTCGCGCTCGATGACCAGCGGCGGTGCGAGGCGCAGCGTGGTCTCGTGGGTCTCCTTGGCGAGCACGCCGAGCTCCATCAGCCGCTCGCTGACCGGACGGGCCCTGCCGTGCAGCTCCACGCCCGCCCACAGGCCGCGCCCGCGCACCTCGCGGACGAGGTCGCCGGGCAGCCGCCCGAGCCGGTCGTGCATGTGCGCGCCGAGCGTCCGGGAGCGCTCCTGGTACTCGCCGGTCTTCAGGATCGCGATGACCTCGCGCCCGATGGCGCAGGCCAGCGGGTTGCCGCCGAACGTCGAGCCGTGCTGGCCCGGCTTGAACACGCCGAGGACGTCCCGGTCGGCGACGACCGCGGACACCGGCATGATGCCGCCGCCGAGGGCCTTGCCGAGGATGTAGACGTCGGGCACGACGCCCTCGTGCTCGACGGCGAACGTGGCGCCCGTGCGGCCGAGGCCCGACTGGATCTCGTCGGCGATCATCAGCGCGCCGCCCGCCGTGCACAGCTCGCGCACGGCGCGCAGGAACCCGCTCGGCGGGACGTTCACGCCCGCCTCGCCCTGGATCGGCTCGACCAGCACGCCGACCGTGTTGTCGTCCATCGCGGCCCGGAGCGCCTCGACGTCCCCGTACGGGACGGTCCGGAAGCCCGGCGTGTAGGGGCCGTAGGAGTCGTGGGCGTCGGGGTCGGTGGAGAAGCTGATGATGGTGGTCGTGCGGCCGTGGAAGTTGCCCTCGAACGCGATGATGTTCGCCTCGCCGGCGGGGACGCCCTTGACCTCGTAGCCCCACTTGCGGGCCGTCTTCAGCGCGGTCTCGACGGCTTCGGCGCCGCTGTTCATCGGCAGCACCATGTCCTTGCCGCACAGCTCGGCCAGCTCGGTGACGAACGGGCCGAACTGGTCGTGGTCGAAGGCGCGGCTCACCAGCGTGACGCGGTCGAGCTGCCGCCGCGCGGCCTCGGTCAGCCGCGGGTTGCGGTGCCCGAAGTTGACCGCGGAGTAGGCGGCCAGCATGTCCAGGTAGCGGCGGCCCTCCGCGTCGGTCAGCCAGACGCCGTCCGCCTCGGAGACCACGATGGGGAGGGGGTGGTAGTTGTGCGCGCTGTGGTCCTCGGACATCGCTCGCAGCTGGTCGGTCGGCGTCACGACGCTCCTTCGCGGCTCGGCCCGGCCGGTCGTGCCGGGGCATGGCGGGGACACCGGGCGCGGACCCGGTGCCGAGGGGGGAGGGGGCCCGGCGGATCAGGTGGCCGCCGGTCCGTACCCAGCGTATGTTCGGAATTGACTGCCGACCAATGACGAAAGCCGACTCGGGGGGTGTTATTTGTTGCGTCTTGACGAGCTCGACCGGCGGATCGTTGCGCGGCTGCTGGAGGACGGGCGCGCCTCGTACGCGCAGATCGGCGACAAGGTGGGCCTGTCGGCCCCCGCGGTGAAGCGGCGCGTGGACCGGCTCCGCGCGGACGGTGTGATCAACGGCTTCGCGGCCGTGGTCGACCCGGCCGCGCTCGGCTGGACGACCGAGGCGTTCATCGAGATCTTCTGCACCGGGGCGACGTCCCCCGAGGAGATCTACTCCAGCGTCCGCGGCCACCCCGAGGTCGTCGCGGCGTACACGATCAGCGGGGACGCCAGCGCGCTCGTGCACGTGCGGGCCCGCGACATCCAGCATCTGGAGCAGGCCCTCGAAAGGCTGCGCCGCGAGGACAACATCACCGCGACCAAGACGGCGATCGTGCTGTCCCGGCTCATCGGCCGCCCGACCGACGCGCCCTCCGGCTGAGGTATTACCGACCAGTAGGCTGCCGCCATGGACTTCGCGACCGCTGACCTCATCGACGACTTCGGGGACGAGCTGCGCAGCTGCGAGACGCAGTTCCGGCAGTACGGAGCGCGGACGGCGTTCGCCGGCCCGGTCGCCACCGTGCGCTGCCACCGCGACAACGGCCTGGTGAAGCGGCTGCTGGGCACCCCGGGGGAGGGCCGGGTGCTGGTCGTGGACGGCGCCGGGTCGCTGGCGTCCGCGCTGATGGGCGACATGATCGCCGCCTCGGCGGTGGCGGGCGGCTGGGCCGGGGTCGTGATCAACGGCGCGGTCCGGGACGTGGCGGCGCTGCGCGGCCTGGACCTCGGCGTGAAGGCCCTCGGCTCCAACCCGCGCAAGAGCGCCAAGGACGGCGCGGGCGAGACCGGCGTCCCGGTGGCGTTCGGCGGGGTGGAGTTCCGGCCGGGCGACTGGCTCTACAGCGACGAGGACGGCATCGTCGTCGCGGAGCGCGAACTCCCGCTCTGACCTGGCCTCATGGCGCGAAATGCCAGGGTGGTCGGCGCAAGATCGTATATGTCGGCCGTAGCCGGGCGGAGCCGCCCGTCCTTACCGTCTCCCCGCAACCCAGCTGAGGTAGGGGAGACATGCGCGCCAAGAAGATTCTGCTGGTGCCCGCGGCGGTGATGGGACTGGTCGTGGGACTCGCGGCCGTGCCGGCCGCCGCGCAGCCGGGACCCCCGGTCCCGAAACCGACCGCGAACCCCTGGCAGATGCGGCACTGGCCGCAGACGCAGCCGTGGCAGCGGGCGCAGCCGTCCGCCCGCGCGTTCGCGGCGGGCGCCCCGCGCCCGATCGACCCCCAGAACTACGAGCTTCCCGACACGATGACCTGGGACGACTACACCGCGATCCCGGGCGCCTCGTGGTCGGACCCGGCCCGCAAGGGGTCGGTGAAGAACTTCAACGTCGCGATCGTCCTCGCCGACTACCCGAACCAGCCGTTCGAGGTCACGCGGCCGGTGAACTCGTCGGTCTTCGGGAACCCGGTCAAGGTCGGCGACGTGCCGCGCGCTCAGGTGGCGAAGTTCTACCAGGACTTCCTCAACAAGCCGCAGGACCTGAACCACGGCCACACCCTCCACGAGTACTGGATGGAGGACTCCGGCGGCCGGTTCGGGGTCGACCTGACCGGGTTCGGCGCCTACCAGATGCCCGCCAAGGACCACGAGTACGGCGTGGACGGCATGCAGGGCGGGACGGGATGCCCGGCCGGCGACACCTGCGGCCGCGACCTGCGCAAGGACGCGCGGGCCGCGTGGGTCGCCGACATCGGTGAGGAGGCGGCGAACAAGTTCGACTTCGTCTTCTTCCTCAGCGCCGGGCAGGACGAGTCGTCCACCTGGCAGGAGTTCGGCGAGATGAAGTTCGGCACGAAGGAGCAGGTGCCGAACGAGTGGGGGCCCGGCGACCCGGCCCTGACGAACTGGGTGAAGACCCGGTACGTCCCCTGGACGTCCTGGCAGGCCGGCTCGACGATCTGGCCGAACGCCATCCCGGGCGTCTCCTCGACGCAGGCCGAGAGCTCCGGCATGTCCGTGTACGCCCACGAGTTCAGCCACATCCTCGGCATCGGCGACAACTACAACAACCCCTACGGCGACCCGCCGCGCCGCGCCTACAGCGGCCCGTGGGACATGCTCAGCCGCGGGACGTTCAACGGGCCCGGCGGCCCGCACAGCCGGTGGACGATCCCGGCGACGGGCGGCGGGTCCATGGGCGCGCAGCACATGCTCCGCAACAAGCTGAAGCTCGGCATGGTGGACGCCGACGACGTGCTCCAGCTCAGCCGGGACGGGCTCGCCGCGTCCGGCATGGTCGTGGCCAACGTGACGGCCCGGTCGGTCGAGCCGGGCAAGGGCGGCCTGACCGGCATCAACGTCAAGCTCGGCGAGGGCGGCGACAAGAGCCCGAAGTGCGACACCGGCACCGACCCGCTGTGCGACGGCGGCGGCTACGACAACTACACCCTCGAAGTCGTCGACCGGATGGGCACGGACTCCTTCACACCCGACTCCGGCGTCCTGCTGGCCAAGACGAAGGACCAGGACCGCGCCCCGTTCATCTGGGTCGAGGACGCCAACCCGCAGGACATCGACAAGGTCGACTTCGTCCTGCCCGACGGCACCCCGAAGAAGATGACGATCGGCGACTACCGGCAGCTGTCCGACGCGCTCTACCACGCGGGTGCGAACTCCGGCAGCGAGTACGAGTACGTGGACCAGGCGAACCGGCTGCACTTCTACGTCCTGAACCTCAGGCGGGACCGCAGGGGCGTGCTGTCCTACACGGTCGCGGTCAGCTCGCTGGACGGCGCCGGGCCGCAGCGGCGCGGCGTGCGGGTCGACTCCGGCCCCGCCCGGCCGACCGGCGCGGGCTGGACGAAGTGCACGATGACGCTCACCAACACGGGCCGGGGCGGCGACGGCCGCCACGGCTCCGACGTGTTCCGCCTCAAGGCGTCCGTGTCCGGTGACGGCTGGACCACGTGGCTGCCGAACGAGCTGGCCACCGCCCCGGCGGGCGGCCGCGCCAAGGTCGAGGTCTGGGCGAAGGCCGGGCCGGGCGCCTCCCGCCACGCGCGGCTCAGCCTGACGGGGACCTCGGAGAGCGCCCCGTCGAAGTCCGACTCGGGGACGTGCGCCCTGCGGTGACCCGTACCGGACGGGACGGCCTCCACCCGGGGGCCGTCCCGTTCGCGACGTCAGGGGTGGGACGAGGGGTGACGCCGCCGAAGTAATGGGCCGCGAAACTTATGTTGCCCTTCCCTGGGGCATGCCGGGGTCGTCCGGAGCGTCCGGCTGGGTATATGGCGCACTGTGATGATCAAGACACGCACGGTGACGGAGGTTCGCCGGCCGGGAACCGCGGCCGTCGCGGCGGGTGTCCTGGCGGTTCCGGCGGCCGGCCTCGCGCACCGCGTCCTCGACGAGCGGCTCGACCTCGGAGCC
>NZ_JBFARL010000251.1:0-10442 GCF_040674655.1 Actinomadura sp. NPDC049753
TCGCTCGCGTTGTGCAGCGTCGCCCGCTCCACCGTGGACCCGGCGACCTTGATCGCCGCGGCCGCCTCGGCCGCCTCGGCCGCCTCGGCCTCCGCCACGGTCTCGGTCGCGCCGGCCGACGCGGTCGCGTCGGCGATCTGCAGGACGAGGGCCTCCGCGTCGACCTGCAGCGTGACGCCCGACGGCAGCTTCAGGTCGCCGGCCAGCACCTGCGTCCCGACCTCCAGGCCCTCGATGGACAGGTCCACGGCCTCGGGGATGTGCGTCGCCTCCGCCTCGACCGACACCTGGACCAGCTCCTGCTGGACGACGCCGCCCGCGACGACGTCGCCGACCAGGTTGACCGGCAGGTCGACGACGACCTTCTCGCCGCGCTTCACCAGAAGCAGGTCGACGTGCTCCAGGAAGCCCTTGACCGGGTCGCGCTGGACGTCCTTCGGCAGCGCCAGCTCGGCGCCCCCGGAGAGGCCCTCGATGGTCAGCAGCACGTTCGGCGTCTTCAGCGCGAGCATCAGGTCGTGGCCCGGCAGCGCGATGTGCTGCGGGTCGGTGCCGTGACCGTAGAGGACGGCGGGCACCTTGCCGGCCCGGCGGGTGCGCCGCGCGGCACCCTTACCGAACTCGGTGCGCGGCTCGGCGGCAATGCGTACCTCGGACACGGCGAAAACTCCTCGTTGTTGCTTCCACGGCCGTCCGCCATCGGACGTCCGCTACGGACGATGCGTTGCGTTCCTCGCGCGCCGTCGAAGGCGGGCGCGCTCAAAGATTCGTTTGCGTTCCCCGGGGAGTGCGGCCCCTTCGCGGGCACCGCACTTGAACGTCCTGGGGCATACGCGGTTGCACAAGTCTAGCCCAACACGGCAACGCCCAACGCCACGGCCCTGCCGGCGCCATGGCCACCGCCACGGCCGCCGGCACGCGCCGCGCCCGAGGTCGAGGTCTAGCTGTGGCCGCCGAACAGGCTCGTGACCGAGCCGTCGGAGAACACCTCGTTGATCGCACGCGCGACCAGCGGCGCGATCGACAACACCGTGAGCTTGTCGAACTGCTTCTCCTCCGGGATCGGCAGCGTGTTGGTCAGCACCACCTCGGAGATCCGGGAGTTCTTCAGCCGGTCCACCGCCGGGCCCGACAGCACCCCGTGCGTCGCCGCGACGACGACCTTGGTCGCGCCCTGGTCGAACAGCGCGTCCGCCGCCTTCACGATCGTCCCACCGGTGTCGATCATGTCGTCCACCACGACGCAGGTGCGGCCGGCGACCTCGCCGACCACGTCGAACACCTTGACCTCGTTGGCCACGTCCGGGTCGCGCTTCTTGTGGATGATCGCCATCGGGACGCCGCCCAGCCGGTCGCTCCACCGCTCGGTGACCCGCACCCGGCCGGCGTCCGGCGCGACCACGGTGACCTGGGAGGTGTCCAGCCGGCTCTCGAAGTGCCGGGCCAGCAGGTCCAGCGCGAACAGGTGGTCCACCGGGCCGTCGAAGAAGCCCTGGATCTGCGCGGTATGCAGGTCCACGGTGATCAGCCGGTCGGCGCCCGCCGTCTTGAACAGGTCGGCCATCAGCCGCGCCGAGATCGGCTCGCGGCCGCGGTGCTTCTTGTCCTGCCGTGCGTAGCCGAAGAACGGCGCGACCACCGTGATCCGCTTGGCCGACGCGCGCTTGAGCGCGTCCACCATGATCAACTGCTCCATGATCCACTGATTGATGGGAGCCGTGTGACTCTGGACCACGAAGGCGTCGGAGCCGCGGACCGACTCCAGGAACCGCACGAACGTCTCGCCGTTGGCGAAGTCGTACGCGGACGTCGGCGTCAGCTCGACCTGGAGGTTGTCGGCTACTTCCCTGGCCAGGTCAGGGTGGGCTCGGCCGGTGAAGAGCATCAGCTTCTTCTGGCCGCTCGTTTTTATCCCACTCACCTCTGACAACTCCCCCTCAATGGAACTGTGCCCTACATGTGGGTTGTCGTCCCCACCCCCCGCGCACCAAAGAGCCGGCGCGCGGGTCGTCTTGTCGTCGGGCCGCTCTCCGGTCGGGCGGCCCTGTGTTGTTCCGGAAGACGCCGTCGTCCTCCACCTCCCCGCCCTGAGGCGGGGCAGTCCTCTTCGGGCGCGCTAAGTCGCGCTCTCCTCGCCGGCCCGGGCCCTGCGGGCCGCCTCGGCCGCCGGCGTCCCCGGCCGCTTCCGCTCGACCCAGCCCTCGACGTTGCGCTGCCGCCCCCGCGCGACCGCCATCGCCCCCGGCGGGACGTCCTGGATGATCACCGAGCCGGCCGCGGTGTAGGCGCCGTCCCCGATCGTCACCGGCGCGACGATCATGTTGTCGCTGCCGACCTTCACGTGGGACCCGATGACGCTGCGGTGCTTCTCCACGCCGTCGTAGTTGACGAACACCGAGCTCGCGCCGATGTTCGAGCCGGCGCCGATCTCGGCGTCGCCGACGTAGGTCAGATGCGGCACCTTGGTGCCCTCGCCGATGTCGGCGTTCTTGGTCTCGACGTACGTCCCGACCTTGGCCCCGGCCGCGAGCCTCGTCCCGGGCCGCAGGTAGGCGTAGGGCCCGACCGACGCCTCCGGCCCGATCTGCGCCCCGACGCACACCGCGTTCGTCACCGACGCGCCGGCGCCGACCGTCGTGTCGGTCAGCGTGCAGCCGGGACCGACCCGCGCGCCCTCGCCGAGGTGCGTCCGGCCGTGCAGCTGCGTCCCCGGGTGGATCTCCGCGTCCGGCTCGGCGGTCACGTGCACGTCGATCCACGTGGAGGCCGGGTCGATGATCGTGACCCCGGCCCGCATGTGCGCTTCCAGGATGCGGTCGTTCAGCTGCCTGCGCGCCTGCGAGAGCTGGACCTTGTCGTTGACGCCCTGGGTCTCCACCCAGTCGGCGGCCAGGTGCGCGCCCGCCCGGTGGCCGTCGCCGCGCAGGATCGCCACCACGTCGGTGAGGTACTCCTCGCCGCCCGCGTTGTCGGTCGTCACCCGCTTCAGCGCGTCCGCCAGGAGCGCGCCGTCGAACGCGTACATCCCGACGTTGATCTCGTTGATCGCGCGCTGCTCCTCGGTGGCGTCCTTGTGCTCGACGATCGCCTCGGCGCTGCCGTCCGCCGCCCGGATCATGCGCCCGTAGCCGGTCGCGTCCGGCATCTCGGTGGTCAGCACGGTGACGGCGTTGCCCTCGTCCTCGTGCGCCCGGACCAGCGCCCGCAGGGTCTCGCCCCGCAGCAGCGGGTGGTCGCCGTTCGTCACGACGACCGTCCCGTCCAGGGCGCCGGTCTGCTCCAGCGCCATCCGCACGGCGTGGCCCGTCCCGCCCTGCCGCTCCTGCACGGCGGCCTCGGCGTCCGGGGCGTGCTCGGCGAGATGCCCGACGACCTGCTCGCGCCGGTGACCGACGACCACGACGAGCCGCTCGGGCTCCAGTTCGCGGGCGGCGGCGAGCACGTGGCCGAGCATGCTGCGCCCGCACAGCTCGTGCAGCACCTTCGAGGTACGGGACTTCATCCGGGTGCCCTCGCCCGCGGCGAGGACGATGACGGCGGCCGGGCGGCTCGCAGCGCTCACAAGGAGGCTCCTCGGCATCGCGGACGGGGATCGGTCGGCGGGCCCGCCCACCTGCGACATCACGACACGGCAGGCCGGGGCGAACCCGACACCGGCAGGATACCGCCCACCTCGCTCCTGTCACCCCACCGCCCACCCGCGGCCACCCGGTCGGGCGTCTCAGACAGCTCCGGCGCAAGGACTCGAACCTTGTCTAAGGGCACCAAAAACCCTTGTGCTGCCAATTACACCACGCCGGATCAAAGCAGACGGATCCGGACAGAGCCGCGAACCGACCGGCCCCCACGATACCGACACACGCCCGGGAGAGCCCACCTCATATGGCCATCCGCCCGGCCGCGGCCGCCGTCGCCCACCATGGTCGTTCCGTCCCGGCCGGTTTAGAACGTGTGCTACCGAGCAAGCAAACTGCGTGCCGGTCGGCCCGGGCCCGGTCGGGCGGCACCCCGGTCCCCCCGCGCGTCCTCGGGCGGCCGGCGACCCCCGTTCCGCAAGAGAGTTATGTGACCGAAGAGGCAGTTTCCCACCGATTTTACTGTTCGGCTCTGCCCAACCTACGGATTCGTAGGTTACGTTGGCGTAGGTAAGGCTGCCCCGAGTCACGGGAAGAAGTGATGACGCATGACGACAGCTCCGGCCATGGATCCACCTCGCCCGCAGCGGCGTCCCGAACTCGCGCCCCAGCAGCGCGGCAACGGTGAACGGGCGCTGATCGCCGCGTTCACGGCGCTGCCCTTCCTGGCACTGTTCGCCGCCGTCCCGCTGGCCTGGGGACGGTTCCTCGGCTGGACGGACGTCGTCCTCACGGCGGTCTTCTACCTGGTGTCCGCGGGCGGCATCACGGTCGGCTACCACCGCTACTTCACCCACGGCTCCTTCAAGGCCACGCGCGGCCTGAAGATCTTCATGGCGCTGGCCGGGAGCCTGGCCATCGAGGGGCCGGTCATCACGTGGGTGGCCGACCACCGGCGGCACCACAAGCACTCGGACAAGGAGTTCGACCCGCACTCGCCGTGGCGGTTCGGCGACGACTGGAAGGCCCTGGCCAAGGGGCTGGCCTGGGCGCACTACGGCTGGCTGTTCGACGCCAACCGGACCTCCAAGCAGCGGTTCGCCAAGGACCTGCTCAACGACCGCGACATCCGGCGCATCCACCTGGCCTTCCCCGGCCTGGTCGCGGCGTCGTTCCTGCTCCCCGCCGTGATCGGCGGCCTGGTCACCATGTCGTGGACGGGCTTCCTCACGGCGCTGTTCTGGGCCGGGTTCGTCCGGATCACCCTGGTGCACCACGTGACCTGGTCCATCAACTCGATCTGCCACACGTTCGGCAAGGAGGAGTTCGAGGTCCGGGACAAGTCGCGCAACGTGTGGTGGCTGGCGATCCCCTCGCTGGGCGAGTCGTGGCACAACCTGCACCACTCGGACCCGACCTGCGCGCGGCACGGCGTGCTGAAGGGGCAGGTCGACATCAGTGCGCGCATCATCTGGGCGTTCGAGAAGATGCGCCTGGCCCACGACGTCCGGTGGCCGAACCCCGACAGGCTGGCCGCCAAGCGCACGAAGCAGGCGGTTTGACCGCCACAATTGATGCCGTGACAGATCCCGCTCCCAGGACCCGCAGAAAGCGGATGACCGGCAAGGAACGCCGCGAGCAGCTCCTCGACATCGGCCGGACGCTGTTCGCCGAGCGCGGGCTGGACGGCACCTCGGTGGAGGAGATCGCGTCGGCCGCCGGGGTGTCCAAGCCGGTGGTGTACGAGCACTTCGGCGGCAAGGAGGGGCTCTACGCGGTCGTCGTCGACCGGGAGTTCGAGCGGCTGCTGGGTCTCGTCACCGACTCGCTGAACTCGGCCGTCCACTACCGGAGCAAGCTGGAGAAGGCGGCCCTGGCGCTGCTGGAGTACATCGAGGAGCGCCCGGAGGGGTTCCGCATCCTCGTCCGCGACTCGCACGGCGGGACGGGCACGGGCAGCTACGCCAGCCTGCTGAGCGAGATCGCCGGCGAGGTGGAGCACATCCTGGCGCAGGAGTTCGACCGGCACGGCTACGACGACAAGTTCGCGCCGCTGTACGCGCAGAGCCTGGTCGGCATGGTGGCGCTCACGGGCCAGTGGTGGCTGGACGTCCGCAAACCGCACCGGGAGGACGTGGCCGCGCACATCGTGAACCTGGCGTGGAACGGCCTGTCCGGGCTCGAACCGAGGCCGTCGCTGGACCCGCGCCGCCGCCGCAAGGAGATGGAGCGGCAGGAGAAGCGCGCGGAGAAGGCGGCCGCCAAGGCCGAGCGGGCCGAGGGGAAGGCCGCCGCCAAGGCCGAGAAGGTCCACCGCCGGACGCGGCGCGACTTCGAGGAGATCGCCGACCCGTCAGCCTGAGGGCCGCAGGAACTCCAGACGGTTCCCCACGGGGTCGTCGGCGTAGAAGCGGCGGTGGCCGGGGAACAGGTCGTCCGGCGTGACCTCGTGGCCGGCGGCCCGCAGGCGCGCCGCGAGGGCGTCGAGGTCGTCGACGAGCAGGCCCGGGTGGGCCTTGCGCGCGGGCCGGAAGCCGGGCTCGACGCCGAGGTGGAGCTCGACGCCCGGGCCGCGGAACCAGACGCCCCCGCGCTTGGCGAGTTCGGGCGGCTTGGGCACCTCCTCAAGGCCGAGGACGCCGCCGTAGAACGCGCGGAGCCGGTCCTCACCGCCGGGCGGGGCGGCGAGCTGCACGTGGTGGACACCGATGATCATGGTCGCCTCCGGACATGACACCGGCGGCCGCCCGGAGTTCGTCCGGGAGGCCGCCGGCAGGGGTCGCCGGTCTCGGGTCGCGAGCCGGGTTTCGCGGACGCCGCCCGTCCGCCGGAGATGGCACACCGCAGGGGAACGAGTCGCTTCCCTCGGGCGGGGCGGGCGGCATCCCGTCTAGGGGGTGGTGGCGATCACGAAGATCCTCCGGAACGGGAACACGGTGCCGTAGGGGGCGGCGGGGTAGGCGCGCCTGAGCCGCTCGCGGTACTCGGCGAGGAACTCGTCCGCCTCCGCGGGCGAGAGGGCGGTGAGGACGGGGCGCAGCGCGCTGCCCTTGACCCATTCGAGGACGGGGTCCTCGCCGTGGAGGACCTGCGCGTAGGTGGTCTCCCAGGCGTCGACGGCGCATCCGAGGCGGGCCAGGAGGTCGACGTATCCGGCGGGGTCGAGGACGGGGGCGTCGTGCTGGAGGTGGGCGAGCTTGCCGCGCCACCGTTCGGAGCGGCCCATCTCGCGGAGCAGGACATGGCTGGGCGCGTCGAAGTTGCCGGGGACCTGGAAGGCGAGGCGGCCGCCCGGGGCGAGGGCGCCGACCCAGCGGGGCAGCAGGCGCGGGTGCTCGGGGAGCCAGTGCAGGACGGCGTTGGAGATGACGAGGTCGAGGGGCCCCTCGGGCTCCCAGGCGGCGACGTCGGCGACGCGGAAGGCGAGGCGCCCCGGGATCTCGTGCGCGCGGGCGGCCGCGATCATCTCCGGCGAGCTGTCGAAGGCGTCGATGACGGCGTCCGGCCAGCGGGCGGCGAGGGTGGCGGTGAGCTCTCCGCTCCCGCAGCCGAGATCGGCGACGCGCGCGGGCGGGGCGCCGCCGAGCCGCCCGGCGAGCTCGGTGAAGGGCCTGGCGCGCTCGTCGCCGAAGACCCCGTACTGCGCGGGGTCCCACACGGCCGCGGTTTGTCTCGACATCAAGAAACATCATGCCCGGGGCATATCTTGATGTCAAGAGTCTTGGGGTGCGTGTCCCGGCGACCGGTCGACTGACGGATGCGCCCCCGTCCGCGGCGCTCCTAGGCTCACCGGCATGACAGACGACGAGAGCGGATGGGCGCTGGCGCTCGGCCCCGGCGGGCCGGTCGGGACGGCGTGGCTGATCGGGCTCGCGGCGGGGCTGCGCGAGGCGGGCGCGGACCTGGCGAGTGCGGCCCTGACGGTCGGGACCTCGGCGGGCGCCATCGCCGGCGCGGCGATCGCCGCCGGCAGGGACCTGGCTGCGCTGGAGGAACTGCCGCCCCGCGACGGCCCCCCGGCGCCGGCGGACGGCTCGGTGATGGCGCGGGTGTTCGAGGTGGGCGCCGCCCCGGGGCTGGAACCGGACGAGGCCAGGCGGCGGATCGGGCGGCTGGCCCTGGACGCGGCCGCGCTTCCCGCCGAGCGCCACCGCGCGAGCATGCGGTACCTGGTCGGGACCGACACGTGGCCGGACGCACGGCTGCTGATCACCGGGGTGGACGCCGTGTCGGGCGAACCGGTGCTGTGGGACGGGTCGAGCGGCGTCCCGCTGTCGCTGGCGGTGGCCGCGAGCAGCGCCGCACCCGGCTTCGCCGAGCCGGTGCCGATCGGCGGGCGCCGCTACATGGACGGCGCGTTCGCCGGATGGTCGGATGCGGAGCTGGCGAAGGGAGCCGGGCCGCTCGTCGCGGTGGAGCCGATGCCCCACATGCGGGGCGGCGGCACAGGCCTCCGGATCGTCCCGGACGCGCGGGCGCTGGAGGCGTTCGGGCCGAACCTCGGGGACCGCTCGCGCTGGACGCCCGTCTACCGGGAGGGGGTCAGGCAGGCGCCGGAGGCGGCCGAGCGGATCACCGCCGCGCTGGCCGCCCGCCGCTGATCGCGCCCCGTCTTTCTCGATATCAAGACAGGTAGGGTGGCGGCATGCGCGATGAGGTCGACAGGCTGGTCGAGGCGTGGAACAGCGAGCGCCCGGACCTGGACGTCCGGCCGCTGCAGGTCCTCAGCCGCGTGTCCCGCCTGGCCCGGCACCTCGACCGCGCCCGGCGCGCCGTGTTCGCCGACCACGGCATGGAGCCGTGGGAGTTCGACGTGCTCACCGCGCTGCGCCGGGCGGGCGCCCCCTACCGTCTGAGCCCGGGCCGCCTCCTGCACGCCACCCTGGTGACCTCCGGCACGATGACGAACCGCATCGACCGGCTGGCAGCGGCGGGCCTGGTGGAGCGGCATCCCGACCCGCAGGACAAGCGCGGCGTGCAGGTCCGCCTCACCGACGCGGGTCTGACCCGCGTCGACGCCGCCTTCGCCGACCTGCTCCGCCGCGAGCAGGCGATCCTGGAAGGCCTCTCTCCCGACCAGCGCGAAGCCTTGGCCGACCTCCTGCGAACCCTCCTCATCCCCTTCGACGCGTAGCCGTCGTGTCGCTCCGGCCGCCCGACCCCGTGCCCCGGCCGAGGACCCCGCTTCAGGGGGTCAGGGCGGTTTCCAGGGCGGCGGCCACGGCGCAGAGGCGTTCCTCGCCTCCGGCGGGGCCGATGAGCTGGACGGACGCGGGCAGGTGCGAGCCCGGCACCGGGACGGGCAGGGCGAAAGCGGGGAGCCCGGCGACGTTGATCTGGCCCACGAGCGTCGTGAGGACGAGGTCGGACTCGTCCGCCTCATCGGGCTCCGGGGGCAGGCACGTCAGGACCGGCAGGGCGATGGCGGCGTGCCGGGCGAGGATCGCGTCGAGCTCCGCCCTGATCGCCTTCCGCACGCCGAGCGCCCGGTCGAGCATCCCGGCGCCGGACACGTCGATCATGTGCTGGATGCGGCGCGCGATGCGGCCGCTCAGCTTGTCCGGCTCGGTGAGCAGGCTCCCGTTCAGGCGCGGGGCCTCGTCGCTGATGATGACGCCGTTGGCGGTGGCGGCGTCGGCATAGTGCTCGGACGTGACATCGGTGACGGGGCCGAGGCGGCGCAGCGCTTCGTCGACGGCGGCGTCGACCGCCGGGTCCACGCCGTCCACGCGGAGGCGCGCGACGGTCATGGACGGGTCGTAGGGGGCGGGCGTGAAGCCGGGTTCGAGCAGGCGCATGCCGAGGACGACGGCGGCGACGTCGCGGCCCATCGGCCCGACGACGTCCAGCGTCGGCGACAGCGGATGCACGCCGTCCAGGGAGACGCGGCCGTTCGTGGTCTTCAGGCCCGCGATGCCGCAGCAGGCGGCCGGAATGCGGATCGACCCGGAGGTGTCGGTCCCGAAGGCGACGTCGGCCTCGCCGGTGGCGACGGCGACGGCGGAGCCGCTGGACGAGCCGCCCGGCACCCGCGACGGGTCGAGCGGGTTCACCGGCGTGCCCGACCAGGGGTTGACGCCGTCCGCGGCCATGCACAGCTCGTTCAGGTTGGTCTTCCCGGCGATGCGGGCGCCCTGCGCGCGGGCGGACGCGACGGCGGGCGCGTCCGCGGCGGCGGGCTCGGCGCGCTCGGCGACGGCCCGGCAGCCCGCGGTGGTGGGCAGGCCGGCGACGTCGATCGCGTCCTTGACGGCGAGCCGCGGGCCGTCGCCCGGCTCGTCCGTCCTGATGATCCAGGTCGTCATTCAGGGATGATGCCCCGTGTGCCCGCGAACCGCCAGGAACGTCCTGCTAACCGAGATCCTCGGCGAGCATGAGCCACTCCTCCTCGACGCCGGCGGCCTCGGCCTGGACCTCCTTGAGCCGGGCGTCCAGCTCCTGGAGCTTGGCGTAGTCGGTGGCGTGCGCGGCGAGCTGCTCGTGGAGGGCGGCCTGCTGACCAGCGAGCTTCTCCAGGCGGCGTTCGAGGCGGTCGAGCTCCTTGCGGGCCTTCCAGTCCTGGCCGCCCGCCTTGGGCTTGGGCGGCGCCGCGGCGGGCTCGGCGCGGACCGCGCCGGGCTTCGGCGCGGTCCCGGCGGCGCGGCGTTCGAGGTACTCGTCGACGCCGCCGGGCAGCAGCGACACGCGGCCGTCGCCGAGCAGCGCGACGACGTGGTCGGTGATGCGCTCCAGGAAGTAGCGGTCGTGGCTGACGACGACGAGGGTCCCGGGCCAGCCGTCCAGGAGGTCCTCGACCTCGGTGAGGGTCTCGATGTCGAGGTCGTTCGTGGGCTCGTCCAGCAGGAGGACGTTGGGTTCGGCCATCAG
>NZ_JBFARL010000252.1:0-10429 GCF_040674655.1 Actinomadura sp. NPDC049753
CCCGGCCCTGGCCGAGCATCCCGTCGGTGAGGTTCAGCAGCCGCGACAGGCCCTGGCCCGTCGACTGCTTGGCCTCGGCCCACCTGGTCGAGGCGCTGGTCCGCACCGGCGAGCACGACCCGGCCGCGGCGGCCTACGAGCACTTCCGCCGCTGGGTGGACGGGGTCGGCTCGCCCCCCGGCCCGGAGGCGCTCGGCCGCCGCTGCCTGGGCCTGCTGGCCGGATGCGACGACGAGGCCGAGGAGCACTTCACCGAGGCCCTGCGCCTGCACGAGGCCGCCGGCGCCGTGTTCGAGCTGGCCCGCACCGAGCTGCTGTTCGGGCACCGGCTGCGCCGCGGGCGACGCCCTCGCGCCGCCCGCGAGCACCTGCGCGCCGCGCTGCGCGTCTTCGAGCGCTACGGCGCCGCCCCGTGGACGGGGCGGGCCCGCGCCGAGCTGCGCGCCGCCGGGGAGACCGCGCCGCGGGCGGCGAGCGGGTTCGGCAAGCTCACCGCGCAGCAGGCGCACATCGCCCGGATGGCCGCCGAGGGGGCCACCAACCGGGAGATCGCTGCGCGCCTGCTGCTCAGCCCGCGGACGATCGACCACCATCTCCGCAACGTCTTCACCCGTCTCGGGATCCGCTCGCGCGTCGAGCTGGCCCGGCTGATCCGCTGATCCGGCCGGCCGGATCAGCGAGCCTGCTCGTACTCCTCCTCGCGGTCCTCGGCCTTGCCGCTGCGGGAGGACGAGGACGAGGACGATGAGCTCCGCGTGCTCCGGCCGTTCCGGGAGCCCTTGGTCTCCGAGTCCTTGGAGTCCTTGGCGCTCTCGGAGCCCTTCGCGGAGGTCCCGGAGCCGCCGCCCTTGCCGGACTTCTCCTCTTCCTCCATGGCCTCCTCGTGCGTCCGGACGACCTCGCTGTCACGGATCTCGCCGCGCCAGCCCTCGATCTCGTCCGCGCGGGTCAGCGAGTTCGTCATCACGTACCGGCGGAAGTGCTTCAGTTCGAGCCGGGCGCGGCGGCCCTGGGCGCGCCAGAGGTTGCCCGTCCGCTCCATGAAGCCCTGCGGGTGGTACTCCAGGACGACCAGGACGCGGGTCAGGTTCGGCGCCAGCTCGTGGAAGCTCACCGTCCCGTCCACGTGGCCCTTCGGGCCCTTCGAGCGCCACACGATGTGCTCGTCGGGGACCTGCTCGACGATCGTGGACTCCCACGTCCGCGCCGACCAGAAGATCTTCGCCTTCCAGTTCAGCTTGGTCTCGTCGGCCTGGTCGACGCTGACGACCTTCTTCATGAAGGACGGGTAGTCCTGGAACTGCGTCCACTGGTCGTAGACGAGGCGGGACGGCGCACCGATGTCGATGTGCTCGACGATGTTGGTGACCTTCACCTTCTTCCCGCCGCCCTTGCCGCCCTTGCCTTCCTTCTTGCCGCCGGGCAGGACGTCCTTGAGCTTGCCGAAGACGCCCTTGCCCCCGTCCTCGGACTTCTCGTCCTTGCCGTCGGCGTCCTTGGCGTCGGCCTTGGCCTCGTCCTTGGAGTCGCTCTTGGCGTCCTTCTTGGCCTCGTCCTTCGCGCCGTTCTCGGCGTCGGAGGCCTTCGCCTGCTCCTGGTCGCCCTGGTCGGAGTCACGCCCGGCGCGGTTGCCGGCGATGGCCCGGCTCGCCGCGACGGCCGCGCCCGCACCGAGCAGGACGCCGCCGGCGGTGCCGATGGCCCGGCCGCCCGGGAGGGCCTTGGTGATGGCGCCGATACCGGACGAGCGCTTGCGCCCGCCGATCGGCAGCCTCTTGGCGATCTGGCCGACGGGCAGCTTGCCCATCGGGTTTGCGCGTGCCATGTTCCGCTTCCTCACTTGGGGTTGGTGACGGTCTCGCCGTCGCGGATCTCGCCGCGCCAGCCCTCCACCTCGTCGGGGTGCAGGAGCGCCTGCGTCATCACGTGACGGCGGAAATGCTTCAGTTCCAGCCGCGTCCGGCGGCCCTGGGCCCGCCAGAGGTTGCCCGTCCGCTCGAACAGGCCGACGGGGTGGTACTCCAGGACGAGCAGGACGCGGGTCAGGTTCGGCGACAGCTCGTGGAAGCTGACCGACCCGTGGGCGTAGCCCTTGGGGCCCTTCGAGCGCCACACGATGTGCTCGTCGGGGACCTGCTCCTTGATCGTCGACTCCCACGTCCGCGCCGACCAGAAGATCTTCGCCTTCCAGTTCAGCTTGGCGTCGTCGGCCTGGTCGACGCTGACGACCTTCTTCATGAAGGACGGGTAGTCCTGGAACCGCGTCCACTGGTCGTAGACCAGCCGGCGCGGCGCCCCCACGTCGATCTGCTCGACGATGTTGGTCGGCTTCCCCTTCCGCCCCCGCCCGAAGATGCCGGCGAGGGTCTCCTTCAGGGCCGTCCAGCCGAAGCTCAGCAGCGCTCGGAGGGGGGACTTGCCCTCCTGCAGCGCCCTGACCCCGGCCAGGGCGGCCTTGGCGAGCGGGCCGGCCTGCTCCGCCTTCGCGGTGAGGTGCCGGACCGCACGGTCGAGCCGCCGTTCGAGCCGGGTGACGAGCCCGGCCGAGGCACGGCGTGCCAGGCGCCGCGCCGAGAGCGCGGCCAGCGCCCCGCCGGCGCCGACGGCCGCGCCCGCGATCGGGCCCGTCCGGAGTTTCATGTCCTGTCCACCTCATCGTCCAACTCGGGTACGGCGGCGGGTTACCCGGTCAAGCTGGGGCAAAACAGGACGCAGGCAGGAGTGCGCCACATCTCGGCGCGGCCGGCCGCTCCAGGACGGCGGCTCGGGAGGCTTCCGGAGCGAACGCCCGGACGCTCCTGTCGGGCGACCAGACCAGCCCAGCGTGGACACCGGACCAGATCGGCGTCTCCGAAACCTCGCATAACGGTTGAGATTCGTGCTTTACGGGCCCCTTGAACTGGTACGGACCAGTGTTTATCTTCTTCCCCACCACGCGCGTTTGTGCTCGGGGGGCGTTCACACCGCGCAGAATCTTTCATGCGCGCAAGCCGGAGAAGGCGGGGACAGATGAAACGGCACCTCATGGGCGTCGTCGCCGCGGGCCTGACCGTGGCACTCGGCGTCAGCGGCTGCGGCAAGGGCAGCTCGTCGGGAGGCGACTCCGACGGCAAGACCATCAAGTTCGTCGCCGCGATCTACGACGACAACACCAAACCCTTCTGGGACGCCCTGATCAAGGACTTCGAGGCGAAGAACTCGGGCTACAAGGTCAACCTGGAGATGGTCGACTGGACCCAGATGGACGCCAAGGTGAAGACCTACGTCCAGACCAAGCAGGTTCCGGACGTCCTCAACTACAACGCGTTCTCCGACTTCGCCCGCGACGGCCTCATCTACAAGGCGGACGAGGTGCTGTCGCCGGGCACGCTCGGCGACTTCACGCCGACCTTCGTCCAGCAGGCGCAGTACAACGGCGCGCAGTACGGCCTGCCGTTCATCTCCAGCGCCCGCCTGCTCTTCTACAACAAGGCCCTGTTCAAGAAGGCCGGCATCAGCGATCCGCCCGCCACCTGGGACGAGGTCAGGGCCGACGCCGAGAAGATCAAGAAGGCGGGCGCGACCGGGTACGGGCTGCCGCTCGGCCCCGAGGAGTCGCAGGCCGAGTTCTACTCCTGGGCGATGAACAACGGCGGCGGCTGGGTCGACGCGTCCGGCAAGTGGGCGATCAACCAGAAGGCCAACGTCGACACCCTCGCCTTCCTCAAGGACCTCAACAAGTCCGGGCTGACCCAGCCGAACCCGGAGACCACCGACCGCAAGACGGTGTTCAACCAGTTCGCGCAGGGCAAGATCGGCATGGCCATCGGCGGCCCGTTCACCAAGGCCGGGTTCATCGACCCGGTGAACAAGGAACTGGAATTCGGCGTCGCGCCGCTGCCGAGCAAGAGCGGCACCGAGCACAACACCCTCGGCGTCATGGACGTCCTCGCCGCGTTCAAGAAGGACGGCGGCAAGAACAAGGAGGCCGTCAAGAAGTTCCTCGACTTCTTCTACCAGAAGGAGAACACCTCGAAGTTCCTCAAGACCGAGGGCTTCCTCCCGGTGACGAAGTCGGCCGGCGACGCGCTCAGCGCCGACCCGTACATGAAGCAGTTCGTGGACGCGCTCCCGACGTCGAAGTTCGCGCCGACGTCCAACCCGGCGTGGTCGGCGGTCGCGGGCGCGGTCAAGCAGGACCTCGGCACCGCCGCCGCGAACGAAGACCCGAAGAAGGTCCTGGACAAGATCCAGGAGACGGCCGAGAAGGCCGGCTGAGTGCTGGACTCCCCGACCGGAGAGCGGGGGGCCGCCGCCTCGACGGCCCCCCGCCCCTCCCTCCTCCGGCGGACCGGACGCGCCCTGGCGCCGCTGCCGTGGCTCGCCCCGTCCCTCGCGCTCATCGCGATCGTGGTGCTGTGGCCCGTCATCGAGATGGTCCGCACCTCGCTGCAGAAGATCAGCTCCTCCGGCGTCACGCTCGGCTACCGGGGCGGCGGCAACTACACCGACCTGTTCGGCGAGGACGACCTCGTCCCGGTCGTGCTGCGGACGCTGCTGTGGGTCGCCGGAGTCGTCGTCGTCACGATGGTGCTCTCGCTCGCCCTCGGCCAGCTGCTGAACGCCCGCTTCCCCGGCCGCCGCGTCGTGCGCTGGGCCGTCATCGTCCCGTGGGCGGCGTCGGTGCTGATGACGTCGCTGATCTGGAAGTGGATGCTGGACAACTACTCCGGCCTGGTCAACCGCGTGCTGCTCGACCTGCACGTGATCGACGAGCCGGTGAACTGGCTGGCCCACCCGGGGCAGGCGATGCTGTGGATGATGTGGGTGGCGGTCTTCGTGTCGCTGCCGTTCACCTCGTTCGTCATCCTCGCCGGGCTCCAGACGATCCCCGCCGACGTGTACGAGGCGGCCCGCGTCGACGGCGCCGGGTCCGTGCGCACCTACGTCGCCATCACGCTGCCGCTGCTGCGCCCCGCCGTGCTCATCGCGTCCATCATCAACGTGATCAACGTGTTCAACTCGTTCCCGATCATCTGGGCGATGACGGGCGGCGGCCCCGGCAGCAAGACCGACACCACCACCACGTTCATGTACAAACTCGCGTTCTACGATCAGAACGTCGGCGAGTCCGGCGCGATGGCGGTCGTGAACTTCGCCCTGATCCTCGTGATGGTGCTGCTGTACCTGCGCGCCGCCCGCTGGCGGGAGGAGGTCCGATGACGCGCCGGATCGTCCTCACGGGCGTCGGCTGGCTGGTCGCCCTTGCGTTCCTGCTGCCCTACCTGCAGATGTTCGTCACGGCGCTCAAGCCCGAGCGCGAGCTGACCAGGTCGCCGGGCACCTACCTGCCCTCGCACTGGACGTGGTCCAACTTCGCGGACGTCTGGTCGGCCGCGCCCGTCTGGACCTACATGCGGGTCTCCCTCACCGTCGCGGCGGCCGCGACCCTGGTCACCCTCGCCTGCGCGATGCCCGCCGCGTACTACACGGCCCGCAACCGCTTCCGGGGGCGCGGGGCGTTCCTGCTGCTCGTCCTGGTCACGCAGATGTTCGCGCCGACCGCCCTGGTGATCGGCATCTACCGGGAGATGGTCGCGCTCGACCTCACCGACACGCTGCTGTCGCTCATCCTGGTGAACGCGGCGTTCAACCTGCCGTTCTGCATCTGGATCCTGCACGGCTACTTCTCCAGCATCCCGAAGGAACTGGAGGAGGCCGCCTTCCTGGACGGCGCGGGCCGCGTCGGCGCCCTCACCCGCGTCACGCTGCCCATCTCCATGCCGGGCGTCGTCACCGCGATCGTCTACACGTTCATCGCGGCGTGGAACGAGTACATCGTGGCGCTGACCGTCACCGCGTCCCCGGACCGCCGCCCCCTCACCGTCGGGATCCCGTCCTTCGTGACCCAGTACCAGGCGCACTGGCAGTACCTCTTCGCCACCTCGCTGATCGCGATCATCCCGGTCGTCATCCTGTTCGTCTTCATCGAGCGCTACCTCATCGGCGGCCTGACGGCGGGATCGGTCAAATGACCCTGATCGGCCTGGACGTGGGCGGCACCACGATGAAGGCCGCCCTGTTCGGTGAGGACGCGGCGGCCGGTGAGGACTCGCAGGTCCTGGCGAGCGAGTCGCGGCCCACCGACCGGGCCGACCCGGTGGGCGGCGTCCTCGACTTCGCCGCCCATCTCGCCGCCCGTGCCGCGTCCCTGGGCTCCCCCGCCCGCGCGGCCGGCATCGCCCTGCTCGGCATCGTGGACGAGGCGACGGGCACGGCCGTCCACTCCGCCAACGTGGGGTGGCGGGACGTGCCGATCCGGCGACTGGCGCGCGAACGCCTCGGCGTCCCCGTCGCCATCGGCCACGACGTCCGCACCGGCGGCCTGGCCGAGGCCGTGCTGGGCGCGGGCCGCGGCGCGGGCGACTTCGTCTTCGTGGCCGTCGGTACCGGCATCGCCGCCGCCCTGATCCTCAACGGCGCCCCCTACCCGGGGACGGTCGGCTGGAGCGGCGAGATCGGCCACGTCGTCGTCCGTCCCGGCGGCGAGCCCTGCGCCTGCGGGAACCGGGGGTGCGTGGAGACCTACGCCTCCGCCGCCGCCATCTCCCGCCGCCACGGCGAGGGCGTCCCGGCCGAAGAGGTGATCGCGCGGGCCGGGCGGGGCGAGGAGAAGGCGGGACGGGTCTGGTCGGAGGCGCTCGACTGCCTCGCCGACGGCCTCGCCGTGACGGTCCTGCTGATGGATCCGGGCCTGCTGGTCATGGGCGGGGGCCTCGCCCGCGCCGGGGACGCGCTCCTGGCCCCCCTCGAAGGGCGCCTGGCCGCCCGCCTGAAGTTCCGCGACCCGCCGCGCCTGCTGCGCACGCGGCTGGACGACCAGGCGGCCGTCAGGGGCGCGGCGATCCTCGCCCGGCGCGCGCTGGACGGCGGCTAGCCCGTTTCGACGAGCCTGGCGAGGTTGTCCAGGGCCATTCGCGTGCCGGTCTCGTTGTCGGCGGCGGGCACGGCGTCGGGCATGCCCTCGTGCACGACGAGCACCTCGGTGCCCCCGTCGACCTCGGTGAGCGTCGTGGTCATCGTCATCTCGCCCTGGAGGGCGGGATCGCCGGTCTCGAACTCGAACACCTCGACCACGCGCTCGCCGGGCACGAGCTCCACGAACCGCCCGTGGTAGGTGTCGGTGCGCGCCGACGACTTGCCGGCGCCGGTCGGCGCGTCGTAGGTGAGCGAGATCCGGAACGCGCCGCCCTCGCGGCCGTCGAACTCGTGCACCTCGCTGGTCATGCCGTCCGGCACCCGCCATCTCATGATCGCGTCCGCGTCGACGAGCGCCCGGTAGACGTCCGAAGGACGGGCTCTCACGTGCCGCGACACCCGAGTCGAGTACATCCGCCCACCCTACGGCGCATCCCGCCCGCGGAAGGCGCGCCGGTAGCCGGTCGGCGGGACGCCGACGTGCCGGGTGAAATGGCGCCGCAGGTTCGCGGCCGAGCCCAGGCCGCTGCGGCGGCTCACCTGCTCGACGGGCAGGTCGGTGGATTCGAGCAGCGCGCGGGCGCGGCCGAGACGCTGGTCGAGGAGCCACCGGGACGGGGTGGTCCCGGTGTGGGCGGTGAAGCGGCGGGCGCCTGGCCGCCGGGGCGGTGCGCCGGCACCACCATGCGCCGGGCCACCTGGTTGGCGACGTCCGCGCCGAGGTCGCGGCGGACGATGTGCAGGCACAGGTCGAGCCCGGCGGTGCGTCCGGCGCTGCTGAGCACGTCCCCCTCGTCGACGTAGAGCACCGAGGCGTCCACCCGGACCCGCGGGTACCGCCGCTGCAACGTGTCGGCGAACATCCAGTGGGTGGCGGCGGACCGTCCGTCCAGGATCCCGGCTGCGGCCAGGGCGAACGCGCCGGTGCACAGCGACACGATCCGCGCCCTTATGGCAGAAAGCGTGCGCATGTCGGCAGATCAGCCACTCGTGGCCGCCGCGCCGGACTGCGACCGTGGAGCCCCCACCTCTCCTGAACGAAGGAAACGAGCCATGTCCGAGCCCCTCAGCGCCACGCCGGCCCCCGCGGCGGACCTCCGCTGCTCCGTCGTCGAACTGCGGCAGTACACCCTCCGGCCCGGGGCCCGGCCCGTCCTGACCGACCTCTTCGACCGCGAGTTCGTCGAGACCCAGGAGGCCGCCGGGATGCGCGTCATCGGGCAGTTCCACGACGAGGCCGACCCGGACCGGTACGTGTGGCTGCGCGGCTTCCCCGACATGGAGGCGCGGAAGGCGGCGCTCACCGCCTTCTACCTGGAGGGCGCGGCGTGGAGGGAGCATGGCCCCGCCGCCGCCGCCACCATGCTCGACTCCGACGACGTCCTGCTGCTGCGGCCGGTGGTGCCCGGCTCCGGCTTCCCGCCCGCGAACGGGCGGCCGCCGGTCGGAGAGGCACCCCCCGAGTCACGAGTCATGGCGACGATCCTGCACCGCAAGGCGCCCGTGGACACCACGTTCGCGGCGTACTTCGACGACACGATCGCCCCCTTCATGGCCGGGCTCGGCGCTGCTCCCGTCGCCCGCTTCCAGACCGAACCGGCCGAGAACACCTTTCCCCGCCTCCCCGTGCGGACGGGCGAGAACGTCTTCCTCTGGTTCGCGGTCTTCGAGAATGCCGCCCACCTGCGCGACCACCTCGACCGGCTGGCCCGGTCACCGGAGTGGACCGAACGGCTCCTGCCCGCCCTCGCCGCGGACTCCGCGGCCCCACTGCAACGACTGCCCCTGGCCCCCACCCCCCGCTCCGCACTCCGCTGAAGCGTCCCGCGCCCGTCCGAGCGAGAAGCGGGAGGCTCGCGTCACCGCGTCACCGCGTCACCGGCTACCGCTCCGCCTCGCCGTGCGCCCGGCCGCTTCCGCGCGACGCCCTCCTGGACGGTCGCCGCGCCCAAACCCCTCATCCGCATCGCCCGCCTTGACAGCGGCGGTCCCCCCGGCAACGATCACCCGCAGGGGTGGCAGCACGGAGGTCACCCGACCCGTCAATCGACAAGGAACACTGAGATGGCCGAGCAGAAGAACCCGCAGCGCTTCGACAACCCGACGCCGGGCAAGGAGGAGTACAACGCGCAGGTCCTCAAGGGCCAGGCGCAGCTGTCGCCGACCGGCAAGGTCGACGTCCAGTCCGGCCACAACGGCAACCACCACACGATCACGACGGTGAGCGGCAACCAGTCCACCGACGAGATCAAGGCGCAGGTGGAGGAGGCGCGGAAGCAGTGATCCGCACCTCCTGACACTCTGAGCTCGACTTCCGAGGCCCTGGGGAGCACCACCGTCCCCAGGGCCTCACCCTGTCTTCTCTGTGTCTGGACGCTCCGGCCCGTGGGCGGGCGGTCCGGCTTGTAGTGTTCTCGGCGTGTTCATGGGGCGAGACCGCGAGCTCGACCACCTCACCGGGCTGCTCCGGGACGCCCGCGCCGGGCGGAGCAGGACCGTGGTTGTCCAGGGCGAGGCGGGGATCGGCAAGACGGCCCTGGTCGAACAGGTCGCGGCGGCCGCCGGCGACATGCGGGTCCTCCGCGGGACCGGCGTCGAGTCCGAGAGCGAGCTCGCGTTCGGCGGGCTGCATCTGGTGCTGCACCCCTACGGCGACCGGTTCGACGCCCTGCCCGAGCAGCAGGCGGCGGCGCTGCGGTCGGCGTTCGGCCTCGGCGCGGGCCCGGCGGGCGACCGCTTCCTGATCGGCGCGGCCACGCTCACGCTTCTGTCGGAGCTGGCCGCCGACCGCCCGCTGGTGTGCCTGGTCGACGACGCGCAGTGGCTGGACACCGCGTCGCTGGACGCCCTGCTGTTCGCCGCCCGCAGGCTCGGCGCCGACCCCATCTCCATGATCTTCACGGCCCGGGACGGCGCCCGCCCCTTCCCCGACCGCGGCCTGGAGGTGCTGCGGCTGACCGGCCTGGACCGCGGGGCCGCCGAGGAACTGGTGATGGCGCACGCCCCCGGGCTGACCGTGCCGGTGCGCGAGCGCCTGCTGGACGAGGCGGCCGGCAACCCGCTCGCGCTCATCGAACTGGGGAACGCCCTGCGGTCGCGGCCCGCCCGTCCCGCCGGGCCGCTGCCGGTGGGCGGCCGGGTGCAGGAGACGTTCCGGCGCCGGCTGGCCGAGCTGCCGGACGCCACCCGCCGGCTGCTCCTGGTGGTCGCCGCCGACGGCACCGCCGACCTCGGCATCGTCCTGCGCGCCGGGGACGCGCTCGGCCTGATGCCCGCCGACCTCGGGCCCGCCGAGGAGGCCGGGCTCGTCATCCTGGACGGCGGTGAGGTGCGGTTCCGCCACCCGCTCATCCGCGCCGTCACCTACCAGGACGCGGCGAACAACGCGGACGGCTCACCGACGATCACCTGCGGGCAATGCGCACCGCCTGGGCGGACGAGGACGACTACCGCAGCGGGCCGATACCGATCT
>NZ_JBFARL010000253.1:0-10358 GCF_040674655.1 Actinomadura sp. NPDC049753
CCGGGCAGGGACGGGCTCGCGCCGGGTCTGGTCGTCGCCAGCGCCCCGGCGGCCATGCCGCGCCGGATGGCACGTTCCATGGCGTCGCCGGCCGCTCGCCGATGATCAGCGCGATCACGGCCAGCACGGCGATGACGATCACATATTCCATAACGCCCCCAGTTTTCCAGACGAGCACTCCCGCGCGAACACGCTGCGCCGGGCCCGCCGATCATGCGGCGAGCCCGGCCGGGCGCGCAACCGCGCGGGACTCCCGAGCGTTCCGGCGCCCGCGCCGGGACGGTAGATCAGGCATTACCCCCAGGGAGGGATGCCCGTTCGGAGGACTCCCACTCGTCGACGTTGCGGAGCAGTGCCTCCAGGTAGGAGCGCAGGTGGGTCCGGTAGACGTCGCTGTAGGTCCGCAGGTAGGCGATCTCGCGCTCCAGGGCGAGGCGCTCTCCGTCCGGGAGGGTTTCGGAGCGCTGCGAGGGCGCGGGCTGCGGCGGGGCCGTGCGGACGGCCGCCTCGGCGACGGCGGCCGCCTTGCGGTGGGCGTCCTCCATCATCTGCTCCGCGCGGCCCTTGGCGTCCGACAGGATCGCCTCGCGGTGCAGCCTCGCCTCGTGCGCCAGCTCCCTGGTGTAGCGCTCGGCGTCCGCCACGTACAGGTCGGCGGTCTGCTGGGCCTGCGACAGGATGCGGACGGCCTGAAAGTGGGCGTCCTCGGGCGCCATCACGCCGCGGGCGCCCGAGGACGCCTGGGCGCGCAGCCGGTTCACCTCGTCGGCCAGGGCGGCCTTGTCGGTGAAGATCTTGACGAGTTCCCGCTCCACGTACTGCAGGAAGTTGCGGACCTGCTCCTCGTCGTATCCGCGGCGTCCGAGGGCGGCCCGGGCGAACACCACCGATTGGAGTTCGCCCGGGGTCAGCCGCGACCCCTCGGAGACGACCGGAAGGTTCGGGGAGTTCAACGCGCTCACCTCTGTGCGTCGGTGAAGGTTTCGAGGCGGATCCGGTCACGGGGGACGCCGAGCCGCGCCAGCTGCTCGACGGTGTGCCCGACCATGACGGACGGCCCGCACACGTAGGCATCGTGACCGTCCCAGGGGCCGCGCCTGGCGACCACGTCGGACAGGTTGCCGTGCTCGACGCCGTCGTCCCCCGAATGGAGCAGCGAGGAGAACCCGTGCCCGCCCGGCTCGTCCGACACGGCCGGGACGACGGTGAGCCAGGGGAACCCGTCCGCCAGCTTGGCCAGGTCCTCCAGGTCGTAGAGGCCGTCGCGGCTGCGGGCGCCGAAGAACAGGTGCACGCGCGGCGGGACGGGGCGGCGGGATATCTGCTCCAGGATCGCCTTGAGCGGGGCCAGGCCGGTGCTGCCCGCGACGAGCAGGACGTCACGCGGGGAGCTCTCGTCCAGCGTGAGCGTGCCGATGGGGGCGCCCATGCGGACGCGGTCGCCGACCTGGGTCCCGCGGACCAGCACGGGGCTCACCGGACCGCCGTCCACCAGCCGGACGTGGAAGTCGACGGAGTGGTCGGGGCGCGGCGCGTTCGCCATCGAGTAGTACCGCCAGTGCCGCAGCCGGGACGGCACCTCCAGCGCGACGGACTGGCCCGGCGCGTACGGCAGGGGCCGGTCGGGCTGGATCCGGAGGACGCTGATGTCGAACCGGCGGCGCTCGACGGCGACGACCTGGCCGTTCCACCAGGCGGGGCTGCTGAGGGCGTTCTCGTCGGCCGCCTCCAGCATGACCTTGGCGACGAGGCCGTAGGCGGCGTTCCAGTCGCTCTCGATGTCGTCGGTCCAGGCCGGCCCGGAGAAGTGCCGCAGGGTCGCCAGGAGGCTGGCCCCGACATGCGGGTAGTGCTCGGCCACGATGCCGAACCTGCGGTGGTCACGTCCGAGCTGCTGCAGGAACGGGACGAGGTTGGACAGGTCGTCCACCTGGGACACGATGTGCCCGAGGGCGCGCAGCAGCTTGTCGCGCTGGCCGCTCATCCCGATGGGGAACATGTCGCGCAGGTGGGGGTTGCGGACGAAGAGGTCGGAGTAGAAGAACAGCGCGACGGCGTCGCCCTTCTCGGCGACCTGCGCGAAGCTGGTCTTGAGTCGCTGGGAGTCCACGGGTCAGGCGACGGGCTCCGCCGCGGCCTCCGTCATGACCTGCGCGACGACGCCGTAGGCGGCCGTCCAGTCGCGTTCGAGGTCGGCGCTCCAGTCCGGACCGCTGAAGTGGGCGAGGGTGGCGAGCAGGCTGGCGCCGACGGGCGCGTAGTGCTCGGCGATGACGCCGAAGCCGTGGTGGCGGCGGCCGAGGTCGGTGAGGAAGGGGACGAGCGCGTCGGGGTCGTCCACGGTCGAGACGATCTGGGACAGCGCCGCGAGCAGCACCTCCTGCTGCTTGGCCATCGACGCGGGGAACATCCGCCTGAGCTGCGGGTCCCGCGCGAAAAGGTCGGCGTAGAAATATTCGGCGACGTCCAGGCCGTTCGCGGCCACCAGAGCGAAATTGGCTTTGAGTTTCTGCGGATCCACGGGTCGCACCTCTCCGGCGGTTCTCCGTACCGGACGGGGGGAGTCCGGTGAGGGAGCCGGAGAACCGCAGGGCCATATGGGTAGTGGATGGCCCCAGGTCACACAAGCCCGCCAGCGTCGCCGGACCATCACGGTCGGTGCACGCCGATCCCCTCCGAATACGCGTCACCGGCGCGGACGTGAAGTCTCCAATCGGTTATAGGCCGGGGGAATACGACGGAGACCGCACCCGCCGTCCCGCCCGAAATGGTGAGCACTGGGCGGTGTCACGTTCCAAGGGGAATGTGACACGTGTCACGACGACCGCGAAAGCGGCCGTCCCCCGCCCCGGACCGGAGGCACTGGGCGCCGCGGGCCCCTGTTACCGCAGCACCCAGCCGTCCTCCCCTGGGCGGGCCTCCCGCGACCGGCTCCGGCCGACCCCCTGACCTCGCCGGACCTCACCGAGAGCGGTGGGACCGCCGACCTCGCCGGTCACCCCCGAAACGGTGGCCACCGAGTTCCACCACCAAGACGAGAGGGCATTCGGCCCGGCGCACAACGGAGCGCCGCCCATAACGTGGGCCGCGTCCCGCCGGCCGCCCTTTCCTGCTTCTTCTCACGGGATAATCACGCCTTAACGCTCCGCATCCGTTCGGCGCGAGCCGAGCAGGGCGGCCCCGCATTTCCTGTCCGGGCGCCTGAGGCAGCACAGAAGGAAAAGGGAGCCGCGGCGGCGGGAGCCGACCGGACGGGCGCCCACCGCCCCTGACCTGGTGATCTTGCGGTCACTGGCCATTCCCCCGGTCAAGGCGTTAATCTTCGGCTGCCGCCTGATCACCCGGAAAGGCGGCGTTCGGACAATGGGCCGACATCTTCGCCCTGAGGAAGGCACACCATGGCTCTTCGGTTCACCTCCCGCGCCGTCGGGGCGCTCGCCGTCACGGCGCTCGCGACGACATTTCTCACGTCGGGGTGCGGTGGTGACGACAAAGACGGCGGTGATGAGGTGTTCCGACCTCCGTCCCAGTCGCCGTCGGCCACCGCGCAGGAGGACACCGACCCCGGCGCCCAGGAGGGGATCGAGGGCGCGCGGGCCGCGCTCCAGGCGTTCCTGCGCGGCCAGGCCTCCGGTGACCAGGCGGTGTGCCGCTATGTGGCGGAGGACGGCGCCTTCGTCCGCGGTCCGGCGCTCCGCGGCGACTGCCCGGCCGGCGTGCGCAACACGCCGCACCTCGTCCGGCCGCAGGAGCGGCAGGCCCTCCGGACCCTGACCGTGAAAGGTGGCCGCCTGTCGGGCGAGGAGGCGGTCATCCCCTTCTCCGCCCTGCACTGGACGAGCGGATCGATGACCGAGCGCACTCTCCAGGGCGAGTTCACCCTGCGCCACAACGGGGAGATCTGGCAGATCGTCGAATGACACCGGACGCCCCGCCGGTCAGGGCCGGTACATGGCGATCCAGTCGACCGAGAGGGTCACGTCGGCCGTCCGGCTGACCCCCTTGGTCGTCAGCTTGGTCATCTGCGGGAACCAGTCGAGCTGGATGGCCTGCCCCATCTTCCCGGGCGGCAGGGCCTCCCGCTTCGAGGTGTGGAACCACTTGCGCCCGTCCACGTAGCCCGTGACGCCCTTGGAGTTCCACTCCACCGCGAAGGCGTGCCACTTCGTCAGGTCGATGCGCAGGTGGGAGTTCAGGCGCTGGGACTCCTTCTCGGGCCCGTAGTGCAGGAAGAAGTTGGTCCCGTTGCGCAGCCCCTTGTCGCCGTAGGTCTCCATCCAGTCGATCTCCCCGCCGCCGTTCTGCGGGTCGGTGCCGCCACCGCCGCCGACCGGCCACAGCAGCAGGTTGGCGTTGTAGCAGGCGCAGCCGCGGCTCACCTTGACGCGGGCCTCCCAGCGGCCCTGCTTCTGGGCGCCCTTCATCCAGGCGACGCCCCCGGTGTCGCCGTTGCGCTTGCCGGTGATGCGCAGGACGCCGTTCCGGACGCTCACCGCCTTGGCGACGCGGCGGCCGCGGCCGCCGTTGCCCGGTCCGGTGTAGACCTCCCAGGCGCGCCGGTCGAAAGCGCGGAAGCCGTCGGAGGCGATCGGGCGTCCCCACCCGTAGCGCCGCGCCGCGGTCGCGGAAGGCTTCTTCTTCGCGGAGTCCCAGGTGTCCTCGTGGGCCCGCGGGCCCGGCTTCCCGTAGGCGATCGCGGGCGCGGACCTCTCCAGGGACCCGACGGCGCGGGCGGGAGCCGGGTCCGGGCCCGCCTCCGAGGCGGCGGCGAGCGCGAACGAGCAACCGGCGGCCAGGACCCCGCCGGTGATCATGGCCATTCTGTTTCGGGTCGGCAAAAGCATGGCGTTCCTCCGGGCGACGAATTAGGCGAAGGCCCGGCCATAAAGACGCCGTCCTTCATGCACTTCGTTCACCGGAACGCTATGCGGGGCCGGCGGGCGCCCCTAGGGCCCTAGGGCCCTAGCGGCGGGGGTCGCGGGCCCCAATCGCGGAGGCCCTGCTCAGCCGCCGGGAGGCATCCCGAGCCAGGTCACGATGGCCGTGGCCCGGTTCGGCGCGCCGAGTTTCGCATAAATGCGATTGATGTAGTTCTTGACGGTTTTCTCGGTGAGAAATAGCTTGGCCGCGATGTCATGATTCGCATGACCGCGCACGATCAGATCCATGACCTGGACCTCGCGGGCGGAAAGGCCGAACCGCGCGCGCTGCTCGGCCGGATCGGCCGCGGGCGCCGCCGGCCGGCCCGTCCGCGCGGCGTCGATGAGCGCGGCGCTGGCCGCGTGCGAGAGGGGGTGGGCCCGGTGCCGGACGGTGTCCCGGATCGCCTCGGCGAGCTCGTCCACCGTGAAGGTGTTGTGCACGAGGTAGCCGACGGCGCCGTTGCGGACGGCCGACAGGATCACCTCGGGCTCCTCCACCTGGGTGAGCATGATCACGCGGCTGGTCCGGCTGAGCGCGGCGGCGGCGCTCACCCCGTCGACGCGCGGCATCCGGACGTCGAGAAGCACCACGTCGGGCACGAGCCGCCAGGCCATCTCCTCGGCCTCATGCCCGTCGCCCGCCTCGCCCACCACCTCGATGTCGTCCGTGGCCTCCAGCGCGGAGGTGAGGCCGGCGCGGATGAAGGCGTTGTCGTCCACGACCATGACGCGGTACCGCACGGGCTCGTCCATCACCGGCTCCCGAGCGCGGCCCGCGCGGGCTCGGACTCCGGGCCCGCCGCCGGCATCGACGCGGTGACCTCGGTGCCGCCGCCCGGGACGGAGCGCACGGCCAGCCGGCCGCCCGCCCTTCTGGCCCGCTCGTGCATGCCCACGAGTCCGTAATGGCCGCCGCGGGTGAGCTCGTCCAGCCAGCCGGGGTCGTCCGGCCGTCTGGACATGCCCTTGCCGTCGTCGCGCACGCGCACCTCCAGGTCGCCGTCGTTGACCGCCGTGACGATGTCGACGCGGGACGCGTCCGCGTGCCGCCCCACGTTCTCCAGCGCCTCCCGCACGATGGTGATCATCTCGCGCCGCGCCGGCGCCGGGAGGTCCGCGCCCGCCTCGGCGTCCACCCGCACCGGGACGCCGGTGCGCCCCTCCCACTCCCCCGCCAGCACCCGCACGGCGTCGCCCAGCGGGACGCCGGCGGAGTCGTCGCGCAGTTCGGCGATGAGCGAGCGCGCCTCGCGGGTGGCGACCTGGGCCGCGGTGGCGATGCGCCGTGCCTCCCGCTCGGCGCGGTCGGGGGACTTGCGGACCCAGCCGGGCAGGCCGTTCGCCGACAGGGCGATGCCGGACAGCGTCGCGGTCAGCGAGTCGTGCATCTCGCGGGCCAGCCGGGTGCGCTCCTCGGCGGCCATCGCCTCCGCCTCCATCCGCCAGCGCGTCTCCTCGGCGGCGGCGTGCTCGTCGAACAGGCGGCGCAGCACCGTGCCGACGAGCGCCGCGACCCCGTAGAAGACGGGCAGCATGACGAGCAGCGGCATGGCGATGTCCCCGACGTCGTCGGAGGGCGCGTTGCGGTAGAGCGCCGCGTAGTACAGGACGGCCTGCTGCGCGCACAGCAGCGCGGTGACCGGCCACCGGTACAGCAGCCCGGCGAGACCGGCGGTCACCACCGTCACGAGGAAGTAGGGGCCGAAGATCCCGCCCACCTGCAGCACCGCGTAGCCGATGAGGACGTCGAAGGCCAGCAGCGCGGGCTGCTCGAACAGCCGCAGCACGACCTTCTCCCAGCCCGCCAGCACCACGCCGGAGACCACGGCCGCGAGGACCAGCACGCCGAGCGCCCAGGGGTCACCGCGCACCTGCCCGTCCACCACCACGGTCACCCCGATGACCAGCACGCGCAGCTGCATCAGCAGGACGAACGTGGTCCCGACCCTGGTCTCGACAGAACGCCGCAAGGCAGACGGAACGGATGCACCGGAGCGCGGCATCGCGGGGGCCCCTCCAGTTGACGAGCGCCGAGTCATGACGCCATTGATCTTGTCAAAGACCGCATAGCGAACATTAGTCATTCCGGACGAGGAGATCGCTACGATGCCTACGAGAACAAGCGTTCCCGTTCGCGGGAGGACACCGGTGCCGGCTCCGAGAGCGGTCCCGCAGCCGGAGGAGGCGCATGATCCGGCTGATCTGCTCGACCTCATGCGCCACCTGCAGCAATGGTCCGGTCTGCCCCTTTCCGAGCTTGAGGAGCGAATGAACGCCGACGGCGTGGTCGTCCCCTCCGGGCTTGACGCGCTCCTCAGCGGGCACACGCTGCCGAGCCGGGGGCTGGTGACCTCCTTCGTGGCCACATGCGGCCTCGTTCCGGACGAGCGCCAGCGGTGGCTGCGGGTCTACGACCGCCTGTGCGGCCCCGCCGTCATGGAAGGCGACCGGCGCGGCGCGGACGCCGACCGGCGCGTCGCGGGACGGCCTGCGCTGAACCTCGGCCCCGCGGCGCCTCCGCCGCCGACCCCGGCTCCTCCCCTCGCTCCTCCCCCCGTCCAGGCCCCGGCCCTGGCCTCCGCCCCGGCGTCCGGGAGCGGCTCCTCCGGAAGCGGCTCCTCCGGGCGGCACGCGGCGTCGCCGCCGGGCCCGCGGCACCGCAAGAAGTCCCCGCGCGGGAAAGGGAAAGCCGACCGCCGCCCGGTGTCGCTGCTCGTGGCGGCGCCCGCGATCATCACGCTCGGCGTGGTGGTCACGACGCTGGCGGGGGTGTTCGGCGGTGGAGACGGAGGCAAGCCCCACCGGCCGCAGGCCTCGCCGGGCGCGTCCACCGAGTCGGCGCCGCCCCCGGCCGGGTGGTACACGATCATGCCCGTCAACGGCGAGCGGACCGGCGACTGCCTGTCGATCCTCCCGGACGAAGAGCTCAGCCCGCAGCTGGCGCAGGACAAGTGCGTGGCGGAGGACAGGCTCCAGCGGATGCGGCTCGCCTCCGTCCCCGGCAGTGCCGGGACGTTCCAGCTGAAGGCGTGGACGCCGAAGGGCAAGCTGTGGTGCGCGACGCTCGACGAGAAGACCGAGCGGGCCACGCTGCACATGAAGGAGTGCGGAGACGACGATCCGCTGCAGCGGTTCGGGCTGACGCCGGCGGGCAAGCCGGTGAAGGGCGGGCAGCTGTTCGACATCGTGCCGGAGGCGACCCGCGACCATGGCATGTGCATGGGCGTCGACATCCGGATCAGCGGGGGGCTGGAGACGATCCTCGCCTCGTGCGGCAACACCGGAGTGCGCGGCTACCTCTTCACGCCCGCCTCCGAGCCGTGACCCGCGCGGCCGGTCAGTCGAGGTCGCGCAGGCGCTGGCTGACGACCTGGGTGACGCCGTCGCCGCGCATGCTCACGCCGTAGAGGGCGTCGGCGCCCTCCATGGTGCGCTTCTGGTGCGTGATCACGATGAGCTGTGACGACTCGCGCAGCTCCTCGAAGACCGTGATGAGCCGCTGGGTGTTGGTGTCGTCGAGCGCGGCCTCGACCTCGTCCAGCACGTAGAACGGGGACGGGCGCGCCTTGAACACGGCGACGAGGAACGCGATGGCCACCAGGGACCGCTCGCCGCCCGACAGCAGCGACAGCCGCTTCACCTTCTTGCCGGGCGGACGCGCCGCGACCTCGACGCCCGTGGTGAGCATGTCGCCCGGCTCGGTCAGCGAGAGGCTGCCCTCGCCGCCGGGGAACAGCCGGGCGAAGATCCGCTCGAACTCGCGGGCGGTGTCCTCGTAGGCGGTGCCGAACACCTGCTGGACGCGGTCGTCGACCTCCTTCACGAGGCCGAGCAGCTCGCGCTGGGTCTTCTTCAGATCCTCCAGCTGGGAGGTGAGGAACGCGTGCCGCTCCTCCAGGGCGGCGAACTCCTCCAGCGCGAGCGGGTTGACCTTTCCGAGCTGGTTGAGCTGCCGCTCCGCGGCCTTGGCGCGCTTCTCCTGGACGGCCCGCTCGTACGGGACGGGCGGCGCGTCCTCGCCCTTGTCCGGGTCGGCCGGGACGAGCTGGTCGGGCCCGTACTCCGACACCAGCGCCTCGACCTCCAGCCCGAACTCCTCCAGGGCCCGCTGCTCGAACTGCTCCAGCCGCAGCCGCTGCTCCGCGCGGGCGACCTCGTTGCCGTGCACGACGTTGACGAGGCGTTCGAGTGTCGAGGACAGCTCGCGCACCTGCCCACGGACCACCTTCAGCTCCGCCTCGCGCGCCGCCTTGGCCTGCTCCGCGGCCTCGCGGCGGCGCACCGCGGCGGCGAGCGAGTGCTCGATGCGCTCCAGCGCCGCACGGGCGCCCCGCAGGACGGCCTTGGCGACCCGGGCCTGCTCCTCCCGGCGGGCGCGGCGCTGCGCCGCGCGGGAACGCTCCTCGCGCTCCCGGCGGGCGCCGCGTTCGAGGGCGTCGGCGCGCCCGGCGATGGCCTGGACGCGCTCCTCGGCGGTGCGGACCGCGAGCCGCGCCTCCATCTCCGCGGTGCGCAGCTCCTGGCAGCGGGCGTTCAGCTCGTCGCGCGCCTCGGTGTCGTGCCCGGCCTCGTCGGCGACCTCCGCGGCCTCCTCGGCCTCGGCGAGCCGCACCGCCAGCTCCTCGGCCGCCTCGGTGTCGCGTTCGAGGGACTCCCCGGCCGCGTCGAGGGCCTTCGTCAGCCGCTCGGCCTCCCCCCGCGCGGCCCGGACGTCGGCCTCCAGGCGGGCGGCGCGCTTCGCCTCCTGCGCCGCCTGGGCGTCGTGCTCCCGCAGCCGCGCGCGGACGCGATCGAGCTCGGCCTGCGCGCGGTCGACCACCGCCCGGGCGTCACCGGCCGCGGCCTCGGCCGCCTCCACGGCGGCCTGCGCGGCGTGCTCGCCCTCCACCGCCTCCGTGAGCCCGTCGGCGGCGGCGGCAGCGGCGGTCTCGGCCGCGGCGAGATCCTCGGTGGCCTGGTCGAGCGTGGCGCGCATCTGCAGGAGGCTCTGCCCCCCGCCCGCGCCGCCGCCCTGCGCCCAGTGCGTCCCGACGAGCTCCCCGTCCCGCGTGACGGCCCGCAGCGACGCCTCCCCGCGCACGAGCGCCGCCGCGGCGGGAACGTCGTCGACCACGACCACGTCCCGCAGCAGATGCTCGAACGCGGGACGCACGGAGTCCGGGACGCTGACCGCGTCGATCGCGTAGTCGGCAGCCGCTACCCGCTCCCCCCGCACGGGCGCCCCGCCGCCGACGACCAGCCCGGCGCGCCCGGCGTCACGGGAGCGCAGCAGCGCGAGAGCGGCCTCCGCGGCGTCCAGGGACCCCACCGCGACGGCCTCGGCGGCGCCGCCGAGGGCGGCGCCGTCGCCGTGATCACCTGCGGGATCTTCCGCTCCCGCTCCCCGCACCGCATCGCCTTCAACGTCGCGCAGTACACCCTCAGCCTGGCCGCCGC
>NZ_JBFARL010000254.1:0-10246 GCF_040674655.1 Actinomadura sp. NPDC049753
GCCGACGCCGCCGCGGGCCGCCCGGTCACCGAGGCCGAGGTGCGCAAGCGGCTCGCCGCCGCCCTCGTCCTGCTCGCCGTCGTCGGGTTCCTCGTGCTGCGCCCGGACGGCCCGCCCGGCAACGTCGCCACGACGTTCAGCGACGACTTCTCCAACGACGGCTCCGACTGGGGCACCTTCAACGGCCAGTACGGCTACATGAACGGCGGCTACCGGCTGGAGACCCAGGGCTCGACCGGCGCGGTGAGGCGGGACGTGCCCAAGGACGACTTCGCCCCCGACCCGATGCTGGCCACCGTCACCACCAGGGTCGCCCAGGGGTCCCCCGACGGCATGTACGGCCTCACCTGCCGCATGACCGAGGACGGCGCGAACGAGTACATGTTCCTCGTCCGCAACGACGGCAAGGGCGCGGTGCTCCGCAAGCTCACCAAGGACCGCGGCACCAAGGAGCTCGACAGCACCGACTCGGTCCCCGGCCTCTCCGAGGGCGAGTCGAACAAGCTCCAGATCGCCTGCGAGAGCGGCAACGACGGCAAGCAGGTCCGGCTGCGGCTCTGGGTGAACGGCCACCGGGTCGTCGACGCGACCGACACCGACCAGCCGCTCGGCAACGGCAAGGCCGGCCTGCAGGTCGAGCGGGGCGGCAACGCCGCGCAGCAGATCATCGTCGACTTCGACGACTTCGACCTGTCGAAGATCCTCGACTAGGCCGGCGCCGGCCGGTCCGGCAGGTAGCCGTTCGTCCACCGGGTCAGCTCCGCGAAGACCTGCGAGCGGGCCGGTTCGGCGGACAGCACCAGGTCGTGCAGGCCGCCCTCGATCCGCACGAGCGTGACGTGCCGCCCGATCCGCGGCGCCCACTTCGTCATGTGCTCGACGTCCAGGACGGCGTCGGCGCCCGTCACGTCCAGCACCCCGCGGGTCGGGCGGACGCTGCGCGTCGACGCCATGACCAGCACCGGGACGTCGACGTCCAGGCCGCGGTGCAGGCGCAGCTGCCCCCGCCGCACGGCCGCCAGCCACGCCGCCCGCACCGGGAACCCGGCGAGCGGCTTCCAGGCCAGGTCGAACTCCCACTCGCCCTCGTGGTCGCGGTGGATGCTGCGCGGGTACCGGTCGGACACCCCCGCGGGCAGCTTCGCCTTCGGGAACCGAGGACGCAGCGCACGCGCCAGGCCCGCGCCGACCTTGCGCATCACCAGCGGCTCGGCGAGGTCCAGGAACGGGCTGTTGAGGAACACGCCGTCGATCAGGCCCTTGCCCCTGGCCCGGTCGGCCCACAGGGCCGCGACCAGGCCGCCGGTCGAGTGGCCGTTCAGCAGGAGCGTGTCGTGCCCGTCCACGTCCCGGACGATCCGGACCGCCTCGTCGATCTCCGGGAAGTAGTCCGACAGGCTCTCGACGAAGTTCGGGGTCTGGTGCGGACGCAGCGAGCGCCCGTACTTGCGCAGGTCAAGCGCGTAGAAGTCGAAGCCGAGCTCGACGTAGAAGTCGGCGAGGTGCCGCTGGAAGAAGTAGTCGACGAACCCGTGCAGGTAGAGCACCGCCCGCCGGGACGGGTCGCCGCCGCCGCGGCGCCGCACGAGCGTCGCCACGACCTCGCCCTCGGCGTCCCGGCCCATCGGCAGCTCGATCGCCTCGTACCCGGGGCCGAGCACGTCCGCCGTAACGTCCACATTTCCTCCCGCTGTCCGGTGAACTGATGCCCCATGATCGGGCGTCAAAGAGACCGACCGTACGACAGACTGAATCACAGCCCCTCTCCACCCCGGGAGTCGAGTCATGCAGGCGCCCCTCCGTGACCGAGACCCGCGGCTGCTCGGCCCGTACGTGCTCACCGCCCGCCTCGGCCGGGGCGGCATGGGCACCGTCTACCTCGGCGAGGACGAGTCGGGACGGCGGGTCGCGGTCAAGGTCATCAACGCGGAACTGGCCGACGACGAGGCGTTCCACGAGCGGTTCCGCAGCGAGGTGACGGCCGCGCGGCAGGTCAGCCGGTTCTGCACCGCCGCCGTCCTGGACGCCCGGCTCGACGGCGACCCGCTGTACGTGGTGACCGAGTACGTCAACGGGCCGTCCGTCGAGGAGGCCGTGAAGGCGGACGGCCCCCTGCGCGGCGGCGACCTGGAGGCCCTCGCGGTCAACGTCGCGACGGCGCTCGGCGCGATCCACGGCGCCGGGATCGTGCACCGCGACCTCAAGCCGTCCAACGTGCTGCTGTCCCCGACCGGGCCGCGCGTGATCGACTTCGGCATCGCCCGCGCGCTGGACGCCACCGAGGGCCCGACCCGGACCGGCCAGTTCGTCGGCACGCCCGCCTACATCGCGCCCGAGCTGATGCACGGGCGGGAGATCACGCCCGCCGCCGACGTGTTCTCCTGGGGCTGCGTCGTCGCCTACGCGGGCACCGGTCGCGCCCCGTTCGGCGGCGGGACCCTCCCGGAGGTCATCAGCCGGGTGACGTCCGCCGGCCCCGACCTGGAGGGCCTCGACCCGGCCGTCCGCGATCTCGTGGCCCGGTCGCTGGCCAAGGAGCCCGCCGAACGTCCGACGGTGAAGCAGCTGATCCAGGCGCTGACCGGCGAGGACGCGCCGCCCGCGGCTCCGCCCGCCGTCGCGCCGCCCGAACCGGAACCGGCGCCGGGCCCCGTGCCCGCACCGGCGCCCGGACCCCTGACGAGCGTCGACTCGGTACCGCCGACGCGTCCGATCGGCGCGCCGGCGCCGGCGGCCCCGGCGAAGAAGCCTTCCCGGCACCGCGACCGGGGCCTGCTCATCGTCGCGACCGGGGCGGTCCTCGCCGTCTCCGCCGTGATCGGCGCCCTCGACATCCCGGGCGGCGACGACGCCCCGGACGCGTCGGGGCCCAGCGGGGCCGCCGTCCTCGGCGACGAACCGCCGGACGTCAAGGACAAGGTCTTCGACGACGGTTTCAACGACGCCGACTCCGGCTGGAAGACGGCCGCCACCCCGGCCTTCGACGCGGCCTACCGCGACCGGAAGTACGAGATCCACGTCCTGCCGAAGGCGCGGCGCACGACCGTCGACGCACCGGTGAGCAGGATCCCCGACTCCCAGCTCATCGAGGTCGAGGTGACGCCGAAGGACGCCTACGGCGAGGCGGGGGTGTACTGCATGGGAAGCACGGGCTACGCGTTCCTCCTCGGCTCGGACGGCCGTGCGCGCATCGCCAAGCTGGCCACCTGGCAGGCGCAGACCGTGACGACCGGCGTCGCCCCCAGGCTGCGCGAGAGGAACCGCCTCCAAGCCGCCTGCGTCAAGCGCCAGGACGGCAACATCGACCTGGCGATGTGGGTCAACGGCGAGCCGGTCGCCTCGTCCGCCGCCACCCCGCCGAGCAGCGTCCCCGGCAACAGCGGCCTGCTCGTGGTCCGCGACGAGGGCGCGACCGGATGGCCGCAGGCGGTCTTCGACGACTTCGCGCTCTGCGGGATCTGACTTCCGTCAGGCGCATCCACGCAGGTCACCTACTGTTGTCGTGATGTCTGAGAGCAGTGGCGGCACCGGACTGCGCGCCGGGCTGCGCCGCCGCCACATGACGATGCTGGCGATCGGGGGCGCGATCGGCGCCGGGCTGTTCGTCGGCAGCGGCGCCGTGATCAGCACCGCCGGGCCCGCCGCCGTCCTGTCGTACGCCGCGGCCGGCCTGCTGGTGCTGTGCGTGCTGCGGGCGCTCGGCGAGATGGTCGTCGCGCGCCCGGTCGCCGGGTCCCTCGCCGAGTACGCGCGGATGGCGCTCGGCCCCTTCGCGGGTTTCACCATCGGCTGGCTGTACTGGTACCTCTACGTGATCCTCGTCGGCGCCGAGGCGACCGCGGGCGCCGGAATCCTCGCCGGCTGGACCGGCCTGCCGCAGTGGGCGCTGGCCGCCGCGCTGCTGGTCGCGATGACGGCGGTGAACCTCGTCTCCGTCCGGTCCTTCGGGGAGTTCGAGTTCTGGTTCGCCTCGATCAAGGTCGCGGCGATCCTGGTGTTCGTCGTCCTCGGCGTCCTCTACGTCACCGGCCTCTGGCCGGACTCGCCCGGCGGCCTCGCCGTGCTCACCGGGCACGGAGGGTTCGTCCCGAACGGCGCCGGATCGGTCTTCACCGCCATCGTCGCGGTGATGTTCGCGTTCGGCGGGACGGAGATCGTCACCATCGCCGCCGCGGAGAGCGAGGAGCCGGGCCGGGCGGTCGCGAGGGCCACGAGCAACGTGCTGTGGCGCGTCGCGCTGTTCTACGTGCTGTCGATCCTGCTCGTCGTGTCGATCCTGCCGTGGAACGACGCGAAGATCCTCACCAGTCCGTTCGTCAGCGCCCTGGACCGGCTGGACGTGCCCGCCGCCGGCACCCTCATGGAGGCGGTCATCCTCACCGCCGTCCTGTCGGTCCTGAACTCGGCGATCTACGTCTCGTCCCGGATGCTGTACGTGCTGACCCGCGACGGCGACGCCCCCGCCGGGCTGGTGCGGCTGAACCGGCGCGGCGTCCCCGTCCGGGCGATCCTGCTCGGGACGGTCGCGGCGTGGGCGGCGGTCGTCGCGTCCTACGTCTCCCCCGACCAGGTCTTCAAGTTCCTGATGAACTCGATCGGGGTCGTGCTGGCCTTCGTCTACCTGGCGATCCTGTTCTCGCAGCTGCGGCTTCGGTCCCGGCTGCGGCGCGAGGATCCTGCGAGCCTCACCTACCGGATGTGGCTGTTCCCGTACCTGACCTGGCTGGTCATCGCCGCCCTGCTCGCCGTGCTGGTCTCGATGGCGTTCATGGACGGGCAGCGCTCCCAGCTGGCCGCCTCCCTGGTCAGCCTCGCCGTCGTCGCGCTCGCCTACCCGCTGCGCCGCCGCTTCGGCAGGCGGCCGCCGGTCGCCGCTCCCGTCGCCGCGGCGCGCGGGACCGGGGGCTAGCTCAGTCCTTGCGGCCCGTCGCCGCGACGGTGACGCCGAGACCGATCATCATCAGGCCGCCGGTGCCGCCGATCGCCGCGAGGCGGCGCGGCGAGCGGGCGAACCAGTCGCGGGCCGTCCCCGCCGCGATCCCCCACAGGCTGTCGCAGCACAGCGCGATCAACGCGAAGATCGCGCCGAACAGCATCATCTGGAGCTCGACGTGGCCGTTCTCGCGCACCACGAACTGCGGCAGGACGGCCGCGAAGAACACGGTCGTCTTCGGGTTGGTGATGCCGACGAAGAAGCCCTGCAGCAGCGCCCGGCCCCCGCCGCGCTCCGCCTCGCTCCCGGCGATCGCCTCCTGCAGCGAGCGCCGGTGCCGGATGGCCTGCACCCCGAGGTAGACGATGTAGACCGCGCCCACGATCTTCAGGGCGGTGAACACGACGGCGGAGCGGGCCACGATCGATCCGACGCCCACCGCGACCGCCGCGGTCAGCACCAGGGCGGCGAGCACCCCGCCGACCACGCCCGCGAGCGCGGTGCGCCGGCCGTGCGCCAGCGCGCGGCCGACGACGAACAGGACGGACGGCCCGGGGATCAGGATGATCGCCAGCGCCATCGCGGAGAACGCCAGAAGCTGATGAATCGACACCATGACCCGGAGAGTACGCATTCCGGCCATGGCGGCCCACCCGTTTTTCCGGGGGTCAGCTGGTGAGGACTTCCCAGGCGGCGCCGCGGCGGACCAGGAGGTTGTGCGTGAGGAGACTCCCCGCGGGGACGTCCCACACCGGGTCGTCGCCCTCGTCCCCGCGGTCCTCGGCCCACACCTGCGAGACCGCCCAGCGGAGCTTGTCGACGCCGTCCGGGTGACCGGTGCCGGACGCGACGAACACGTCCCGCGCGGGCGCCGCGACGACGAGGTCGCCCTCCACGTCCTGCGCCAGCTTCTCCAGGAACCCCTCGTCCAGCAGCAGGCCCGACTCCAGGCCCCCGCCCCCCGCGGACGCGCCCAGCGACACCGTCACGGCGCGCGCGTCGGGATACCAGCTGAGGCTCAGCTCGGGACGCAGGTCGCGCAGGTTGATCACCGCGTGGCGGCGCAGCTCGCCCTGCGCCACCCCGAGGTCGGCGCAGTGCCGGCGCGCCACGTGCTCGTAGCGGCGGCCGGACGGGGCCCCCTCGTCGGCGACCTCGAGCGCGTAGGTGACGTACAGGTCGGCGGCGAACGGGTCGCGGATCGGCTCCTCGTCCGCCGGGAGCGGGAACTCCAGCTGGACCTCGGCCGGCACCCGCGCCTTCATCAGCGGGACGATCAGCTTGGACCGCGGGTCGGTCACGGGGTGCTCCTCCTGGTGCTCTGCCTGCGTGCGCCTGTGTTCACGAGTGGATCACCCTACCGCCGGAGGGCGGCGCCGGGGCTCCGCCGGGCGGGACGACGGGCAGTCCCCCCGGCGCGCCGCGCTCGATGATCCGCCACACGGCCCCGGTGTCCATGTGCTCCTCGACGAGGTCGCCGAGCGCGTCCAGGGTCGCCTCCCTCAGCGCCCCGAAGGACACGTCGGGGGCCGGGACGAACCGCCTCCCCGCCGTCCGGGCGACGTCCGCGAGGAACGCCCTGCGGAAGCCGTCGTTCTCCATCGCGCCATGCCAGGTCGTCCCCCACACGGCGCCTTCCCGGCACCCGTCGAGGAACGGCTCCCCCTCCGCGCTCACGATGCCGTGATGGATCTCGTAGGCGTTCACGGTCTCCCCATAGGCGCTCCCGGTGGGCCGCCCGAGAGTCTTCTCCTTCTTGAACTCGACTCTCGCGGGAAGGAGACCGAGCCCCGTCGCTCTCCCCTCCCCGGACTCGACACCGTCCACGATCTCCTCGGCCAGCATCTGGTAACCGCCGCAGATCCCGAGGACCGGCCGGCCCTCCTCGGCCCTCCTGCAGATCTCATCGGCCATCCCCCGGTCGCGGAGCCACGCCAGATCGGCGACGGTGGCCCGGGTCCCCGGAAGCACCACCAGGTCGGCCTCGGCCAGGTCGCCGGCACTCGCCGCGTACCGGACGACGACGCCGGGCTCGCAGGCCAGGGCGTCCATGTCCGTGAAATTGGAGATGCGCGGGAACCGGACGACGGCGATGCGCAGCGTCTCCTTCCCGTAAGGCCCTTTCGCGTCGGGCCTCGGCGCGTCCAATGCCAGGGTGTCCTCGGAGTCGAGATACAGGCCGAGTTTCCAGGGCAGCACTCCCAGCGTCGGACGCCCGGTGAGCATCGCGAGCTGCTCCAGCCCCGGCGCGAGAAGCTCCGGCGCCCCCCGGAACTTGTTGATGACGAATCCGGCGATCAGCGCCTGGTCGGCGGGTTCCAGCAAGGCGACCGTGCCGTAGAGCGACGCGAAGACACCGCCCCGGTCGATGTCGCCGACCACCACCACCGGCAGGTTCGCGGCCCGGGCCAGCCCCATGTTCACGATGTCGCCGCCCCGCAGGTTGATCTCGGCAGGACTCCCGGCCCCCTCGCACACCACCACGTCGTACTTGGCCCGCAACTCCTCAAGGCACTCCAGCACGACGCCCTTGAGCCGCTCCTTGTGCGCCCCGTACTGGAGCGCGTCGACCTCCGCCACGGGCTTTCCCAGCACCACGACCTGGCTTCTGCGGTCGCTTCCCGGCTTGAGCAGCACCGGATTCATCAGCGCCGCGGGCTCCACCCCCGCAGCCTGCGCCTGCATGTACTGCGCCCGCCCGATCTCCGCCCCGTCGCTCGTCACCATCGAGTTCAGCGACATGTTCTGGGCCTTGAACGGTGCGACCTTCACCCCCTGCCGTGCCAGCCACCGGCACAGCCCCGCGGTGACGACGCTCTTCCCCGCGTCCGAGGTGGTCCCCGCCACCAGAAGCCCGCTCACCGCACACTCCAGACCACGGCCGCCGCCGCGAACGTCACCGCCGCCGAAAGCCGGACGGCCCTCCGGATGTCCCTGACCTCGGGCGCCCGCCCGTCCCCCATCTCGGGCCGCCGCTCGACCCGTCCGCCATAGGCGTTGGCGCCGCCCAGCCTCACCCCGAGCGCCCCGGCGAAAGCGGCCTCGCACCGCCCCGCGTTGGGACTCGGATGCTTCGCACCGTCCCTGCGCAGAACCCGCCAGGCCTCCCGCCCCGAACACAGAGCGACCAATCCTCCGGTGACCCTCGCCGGAACCCAGTTCGCGACATCGTCCAACCGCGCCGCCGCCCACCCGAACCGCTCGTACCTCGGACTCCGATACCCGACCATCGCGTCAAGCGTGTTCACGGCCCGGTACATGAGCAGCCCCGGAATGCCCGCCACCGCTCCCCAGACCAAAGGCGCGATGGACGCGTCCGACGTGTTCTCGGCCACCGACTCCACCACCGCACGGCTCAGATCGCGAGCGTCCAACCCCCGCGGATCCCTGGCACACAGATGGGAAAGCCGCTCCCTGGCCTCCTCCACGTCGCCCCGCTCCAGCACCCGCGCCATGTGGAGCCCTTCACGCCCCAACGACGTCCCGCCGAGCACGGCCCAGGTGACCCCGGCGGTGACAAGACAATGCACAAGAGGTCGCCGGCTCACCCGCTCAAGCGCAACCCCCGCGGCCCCGGCACCACCCACCAGGGCCCCGACATAGACAACACCCCGCCAGCGCGAGTCCCCATAGACCCAGCGCTCGACCCCGGACGCCACCTGCCCGAACCCGGCCACGGGATGCCACCGCTTCGGGTCCCCGAAAAGAGCGTCCAGCGCGACCCCGAGAACCAGCCCCTCACCAGAGACGCGCATCGAGCTCATCCCAGTGCCGCTCCAGCCAATCCTGAGCCCGCCGTATCCGGGGCCCGGCGCCCCCCTGCCAGATCCGCGCCCATCCCCCACCGCGTTCAGCCCTCCCGCGCATCGCCCGATAGGACCGCTCGAACCGCACCCGCGCCGCCGGCAGCACCTCCCGCCGCCGCTCCCGGTCCAGCCCGTAGGCATCGCAGAAGATCCGCAGCCGCCGGCCCACGTCCGCCCCGTAGAGCACGGCGTCCCGATCGGCCGGATCCTCGATCGGCCCCCAATGCCGCAACGCCGTGACCACGTCGAACACCCGCGTGGTGGGCCGCGCGAGATCGAAGTCGATCAGAGCGACCGGCCGCCCGCCCCGGAAGACGACGTTCTCCGGCGTCACATCGCAATGCCCGATGACCTCGGGCTCCCCGTCGACGTTGGACGTCTCCGCGTCCCACGGCGCCCCCACCGGCGCCTCGTACGACGCGACGGCGTCGTGGTACCGCCTCAGCAGCCGCCCCACGCCCCGCAGCACGTCCTCCGAGACGACGGACGCCGCCAACGGCCGCTGCGGAACCTCCCCGGGCACCCAGCTGAGCACCTCCCGCCCCAGCTCATCGACCCCCAGCACCCGCGGCGCCTCGAACCCCACGTCCTCCAGATGCCGCAGCAGCCCATGGACCGCCGGACTGTGCGCCCTCAGCGGCCGCCGCACCGTCTCCCCGACCCGCACCACACCCTCCGACACGGCCCCACCGGAGAGCGGCACCTCAATGTTCACCGCCACAGCACCCCAAGATAGGACCCCCGCCCCAGCGGTAAGGCCGTTATAGATGTGGAGCCGGACGACGTGCGCCCTTACACTGTGTCCCGGCGTCCCGCCGGGCGCCGAGCGCCCGTAGCTCAGCTGGACAGAGCATCGGACTTCTAATCCGACGGTCGCGGGTTCGAATCCTGCCGGGCGCGCCGTCACCACCAGGTCATCTATGCACTGACCTGTGAGAACGTCTCTCGCCGTTGTCACGCCGGATGCAGCCAGATGCCACCAAACGCAGCCGCGCGGCACTGTTCCCGGAATATACGCGGAATAACCCGGCCCGCGTTCCCGCAGGTCAGCGCAGACGGGAAGAGAGGCCCCGGAACACTCCGGAGCCCTCTCCACTGTGGTGCCGATCACACCAACGCGTCCTCGATGCGCTGGTTTGCGACGTCCCGTTGCCCGTCTATGCACTTAGCGTAAACACGCAACATACATCGACCCCGTGCCCAGCACGTTCGGCCGCTTCGGGCGCATGGACACCCGCGTTCAGCCACAGCGACACCGCCGCATGCCGCAAGTCATACGGCCGGGCCGCCAACGGCGATTCGACCTGATCGGGAGTCAGCGCCAGGGCGCGAGCCCGCTTCCACACCTGCGCGTAGGCGGAGCCGGAGAACGACTGCCCACCGCTTGTGACGAACAGCCGCCCATCCTCGGCCGTCCGGCACGCCGGGGTGCCCAAGCAGCTCGACAAGATGCTCAAGAAGGTCGAGGCCGCCCTGGCCGAGCGGACCGAGGTCGCGCTGCGCCTCC
>NZ_JBFARL010000255.1:0-10159 GCF_040674655.1 Actinomadura sp. NPDC049753
GGACGAGACCGTCCTGCAGCATCGTCAGCCAGTCGTAGGCGGCGAACATGGGGGCGCGCGGGTCGCGCGGGTCCATGCCGCCCGCCTCCTCGTACAGGCGCAGCGCCTCGTGCTTGCGCCCGGCCCGGTGCAGCGCGAGCATCAGCAGGCTCCGCAGGTGCTCGTTCGCCGGCTCCTGCGCGACCCAGCCGCGCGCGGGCCCGATGAGTTCGCGGTGCCGGCCCTGGGAGAGCCGCACCTCGGCTAACTCCTCGCGCACCTGGCCGCGCTCGCCGACGAGGGCCCGCCGGGTCGCCTCCATGGCGCCGGCGGCGGGCAGGTCGCCCAGCGGCTCCCCGCCCCACAGTCCCAGCGCGCGCTCGTAGCCGGCGATCGCCGCGGCGGCGTCGCGGGCGCGCAGCCGCCGTGCGCGCGCGGCGAGCGACCGGAACCGGCTCAGGTCCAGTTCGTCGTCCTCGTCCAGGACGAGCCGGTACCCGCCGTTCTCGGTGATGAGCCGGCCGGGCGGGAGCGAGAGCCGCGCGGCGCCGACGGCCCGGGTGAGCGCCGCGGCCGGATCCGGCACGCCGGAGGGGTCGGCGAGCCGCTCGACGAGCACGTCGGCCGGGACGGGGCGGCCCTCTTCGAGCAGCAGCGTCACCAGCAGCCCGCGGGCGCCGGAGTGGGGCACGGCGAGGGATTCGCCGCTCTCCGCCCGGATGCCCAGCCTCTTGCGCAGAATACGGAATTCCACCGTGCGCCTCGCTCCATCCCCGGGTACAGCGACGCAGAGAGAGTAATGCAGGCGGCCTTTTCCGGTGCGCGCCGGCCCGGCCGGGCCGGACCACGCTTACGCATCGGACGATTCTTGGCTTCCGTCTTGACTCGCTGTGGTAATGCCGTCAACAGCGGCCGTGCGACCGAACATGATCCGGTCATCACGCGTATTCGGTGAAGCCCGGCGCCGGACACCTCCGGAACAGCGGATTCAGCCGCCTTCGCGGTAGCGCGGGTTGGTGGCATGCCATTCGAAGCCGCCGCCCATCCAGGCCCGCAGCCCGCGCAGGAACCGCTGCAACTCGGGGGACGGGACGCCCGCGAGTTCCCGGTGCCCCGCCTCGAAGTCGCGGACGAGGTCGTTGTGCAGGCGCACGGCCGTCTCGGTCGCCTCCTCCACCGAGCAGCCCCGGTCCGCGGCGATCAGCAGCACCAGGTTGCAGACCGGGTTCTCGTCGGCCGCGTCCTTGGCCACCGAGTGCAGGTCGTTGACGATCACGCTGGCCGTCCCGGCGCGGAAGGCGGCGCGGCGGACGCGCGGGTCGTAGTACAGGTGGGCCGGGACCTCGTAGCCGCCGACGACGTCGATCAGCGTCATCGAGGTGTAGAAGCTGTCGTGCTGGCGCGCCGCCAGGTACTCCCAGGCGGGCGGGTGCTCGCCGGTCTCGCGCCAGGCCGCGTAGGCCGTCCAGCTCACGAACATGGCGAAGGTGGAGTAGCAGATCCGCTGGACCTGCACGGGGGACGCGTGGCGCTTCAGGTGGCCGACCGCCGAGCCGAGCATCCGCAGGACGACGTCGCCCTCCAGGGCCTCGTTCAGCGGCGGGGTGAACTCGCCCGCGGACGGCACCGGGTCCATCGCCGCCATCACCAGCGTCAGGCGCTGCGGCAGCCGCGCGGGCACGGCGCCGAGGGCGGTGTCGTCGGCGTAGTAGTCGTCGGCGGCCCACCATCCGGCGTTCAGCTGCGCGGCGACGAGCAGGGCGTCCGGATCGTCGGTGTCGGGGTGGGCGAGGGTGACGAGGCGCCCGAAGGCCGCCTTGCCCAGCGCGTCGAGCTCCCGGTCGTCGAACCCGCGGTCGCGCGCCCAGGAGGCCAGCCGGGCGTCGACCTCGGCGGCGAGGGCGTCGTCGGCGCGCTCGGGCAGCGGGCAGTAGAGCGGAGAGTGCGAGCCGTCGCCCCAGTCGCGCTCGGCGTAGCCGGGCCCGCCGCCGCCGACCGGCCGCGGATGCCTTCCGGCCAGGAGGTCGCCGTAGGGGACCTCGCGGCTGGGCCGCGCCGCTGCGATCAGCGACGGCAGGGCCGCCGCCCCGGTCCCCGGCCCGGACGGCCGCGCCGGCCGGGGCTCCGCGGCCGAGCCGTACGGCGCGCGCCGGCCGCTGCACCCGTGGTGCGTCGTTTCCATGGTCTGCTCACCTGCCTCCGCCCGAAGGCGACCGGTCCGGGTCAACGGGTTCAGATGCGGTCGGCGGCGATGAGCAGGTACTGGAAGCTGCCGTCGCGGTAAGCCTCCAGGAAGGCGCTTTCGATGCCGGTCGCGACCGACGATTTCTCGCGCAGCTCCCAGTAGGGGATGGTGTCGGCGGTCAGGTCGACCACGGTGACGGGCACGAGCCGGTTGGCCGCCATGGCGCGGAAGTAGGCGCTGCGCGGGTGGATGTCGCACACGTAGTGGGCGTTGATGGTCGACACCGCCCGGGACGGCAGCCCGTAGACGTCGTTGTAGCAGCCGGTGATGGTGACGTACCGGCCGCCGCGGGCCAGCAGCCGGGAGTGCGCCGCGAACAGGTCGTCCAGCACGGTGTACATGGTCGACTCGTTGTTCCAGATCGCCTGGAACGCGCCCGCTTCGAAGCCCGTGTCGAGCATGTTCTTGAAGTGGAACCGGACCTTGTCGGACACGCCGCGCTCGGCGGCCTGCTCGTTGGCGAAGTCCACCTGGGCCTGGGAGATCGACACCCCGTCGACCCGGCAGCCGAAGGCGGCGTTGGCCATGATGCTGGAGCCGCCGCGGCCGGAGCCCGCGTCCATCAGCCGGTGGTCGGGCCGGATGTCGCCGAGGTGTTCGAGCAGGAACCGGGCCTGGGCGTTCTCCAGACGGTGCAGCTCGGCGATGACCGCCTCCTCGCGGGCGTCCTCCGGGGTCTCCAGGACGGACCAGTCCACCTCGCCGATGCCGTAGTGGTGGTGGTAGATCCCCGACACGTCGCCGAGCCGCAGGTTGACCGGGTTGCGCTCGGTGTTCCAGTAGGTGGCGACGTCGTGCTGGTAGACGCTGGCGATGGCCGTCATGAACGCTTTCCTCCACGGGAACGGTGGCTTCAGATCACGGGTTGAAAGCTAACGGTGACCGTCCGTGTCCGAAAGGGCGCTCTTCAGCACAGAAGGAAGACACCTCCGTTAGGGGAATGTTCCACCGCGGACACTCCTGTCCGCCCGGTGCTCCGGGCGGCGCGGGTGGCTGACCGCCAGGTAGAGCAGGACCATGCCGACGATCTGGGCGAGGTGGTAGACCGAGGTCGGGTCCAGTGCGACGCTGCGGGTGACGCTCGGGTCGATCGCCTTGGTCGCGGCGGCGGCCGCGCTCGCGACCAGCGCGACGATCACCGGGCCGGCCATCGGGTGGCGGCGCCGGGCCGCCCAGCCCCAGAGGGCGATGATGCACGCCATCGTCAGGCTCTCGCAGGCGAGCAGGGCGCCGACCCCGGCGTGCCCGGTCACCGCGAGGACGGCGTAGGCGCCGATCCCGATCGAGCGCAGCAGCCAGAACGTCCTGCCGTGGTGCGGGCCGAGCACCTCCGCGACGGTGGCCGCCAGCAGGTAGGACACCGCGACGACGACCATGGCGCTGATCACCGCCCAGCTCGGCCCCGACCACCGCTCCGAGTGCTTGATCAGCCCGTGGTGGACGGATCCGGCGAGCGCCGCGATCCCCGCCCACCAGAAGGCCGTGCGCCAGTGCCGGTGCGGCGCCGGGATCCGTCCCAGCCGGACCGCGAGCGCCACCACGACCAGCCCGAGCGCGAGGTCGCTCAGCGCGGGGGCGGGTTCGGCAAGCATGGTTCGCACGCTACCCGCACGGCGCGCGTGGATTCCTTGGCCGCCGACGTGGCGGGGCGCGTGAGCTGCGCATGAGGGGCGGGGCCGGGGGTAGCCCCGCCTTGTGGACGCCGACCTGGTCGAGGAGGGCCCCTACCGGTTCCGGATCGAGCCGACCGGCGCGATGCGCGTGCCCGGCGTGGTGTTCGCGTCGCGGGAACTGCTGGCGCCCGCCGAGAACGCGATCGGGCAGGTCGCCCACGTCGCCGCGCTCCCGGGGGTGGTGGAGGCCTCCTACGCGATGCCGGACATCCACCTGGGATACGGCTTCCCGATCGGCGGCGTTGCGGCGACCGATCCGGGGCAGGGCGGCGTGGTCTCGCCCGGCGGCGTCGGGTTCGACATCTCGTGCGGCGTGCGGCTGCTGGCGGCGGACATCGACGCCTCCGGCCTCGCCCCCGTCCTGCGGGACCTGATGGACGGCCTCGACCCCGTCATCCCGCGCGGCATGGGCAAGGGCGCGGTGTGGAGCCTGCCGGGACGGCGGGAGCTGACCGGCATCCTCACCGGGGGAGCGCGGTACGCGGTCGAGCAGGGCCACGGGGACGAGCGAGACCTGCGCCGCTGCGAGGACGCGGGAGCGGTCGCCGACGCCGACCCCGGCCAGGTGGGCGAGCGCGCGGTGGAGCGCGGCGCCCGGCAGGTCGGCAGCCTCGGCTCGGGCAACCACTTCCTGGAGGTGCAGCGGGTCGCCGAGGTCTACGACGCGGACGTGGCCGGGGCGTTCGGGCTGCGGCCGGGACAGGTCTGCGTCATGATCCACTGCGGGTCGCGCGGGCTCGGCCACCAGATCTGCACCGACCACGTCCGGGCGATGGAGGCGGCGATGCCGCGGCACGGGATCGAGGTCCCCGACCGGCAGCTCGCCTGCGCCCCGGTCGACTCCGCCGAGGGCCGCGCCTACCTGGGCGCGATGGCGGCGGCGGCCAACTACGGCCGCGCCAACCGGCAGCTGCTCGCCCAGGCGGCGCGCCGGGTGTTCCGGCGGGTCGCGGGCGCCCGGCTCGACCTCGTCTACGACGTCTCGCACAACCTGGCCAAGCTCGAGGAGCACGTGGTGGACGGCGAGCGGCGGCGGCTGTGCGTGCACCGCAAGGGGGCCACCCGCGCGCTGCCGCCCGGCCACCCCGACCTGCCTCCCGACCTGCGCGGGGCCGGCCAGCCGGTGCTGATCCCCGGAACGATGGGAACGTCTTCCTACGTCCTGACGGGCGTGCCGGGCGGGCCCGCGTTCTCGTCCACGTGCCACGGCGCGGGACGGGTGCAGAGCCGCCACCAGGCCGCGCGGGGCGTCGACGGCAGGCGGCTGCGGGCGGCGCTGGAGGAGCGCGGCGTCGCCGTGCGGCCGTCGTCGTGGCGCGGTCTGGCCGAGGAGGCGCCGGACGCCTACAAGGACGTGTCCGCCGTGGTCGAGGCCGGCGAGGGGGCGGGGCTCTGCCGCAAGGTCGCCCGCCTCGTGCCGCTGGGCGTCGTGAAGGGCTGACCGGCCGGTCGCGCGCGGCGGCCGTCCGGCGCGGCGCCCGTCACACGTCGATCGTCACGGCGCAGGACCAGCCGCGGGCGTCGCGGCCGAACCGCAGGTCGTGCAGCGACACCGCCTTCGGCACGGCGCCCGTCCCCACCGCCTCCGCCGCGTCCCCGGTCGCCAGCCGGGCGGTGAGCCCGCCGTCCGGCGCCCCCGCGAGCTCGGCGTCCAGGACCAGGGCGCCGTCGACCTCCAGGCGGTAGATCACCTCGTCCAGGACGGCGACGAGCAGGTCCGCGTCCGGGCCGGACGGGACGTCCACCCGGACGCCGCCGGACGGGCGGACGCCGGAGACGTCGGCGAACGACTCCACGAGCCCGGCCACCGCCTCGGCGACGCAGCGCTCCCGCGTCGGCCCCCACGCCTCGATCCGCAGGTCGGCGGGGTGGGGGACGCCCCGGTGCCCGCTCGCGCGCGCCATGTCGGACGGCTACCCGGCGCCGGTCACGGGAAACCGGCCGGGCCCTCCGGCGGGCGGCCGGGCGCGCCGGCCGGCCCCAAAAGATCATCTGCGTCCCCGGCCTGCGGCATGACGTCGCAAAATCGCGCGCGGCGCGGCGCCCGCCGCGCGGAGGGCGGGAACGGTGCCCTCTGGAGGTGGAGCGTGGACAGGAGCGCGAGAGCGAAGGCGTGCGCGGCGGCGCTGGCGGGGGCGATGGCGGGGTGGACGGCGCTCGCCGGGTGCAGCGGGAAGTCCGAGAACGCCGGGAGGGCCGGGAATCCGGGACCGGCGTCGGTGCGGACGTCGGCGCCGGTGCCCGAGTCCGGGTCGGACTTGCAGCAGCAGTACGTGAAGGTCGTGGACGCCGTCCTGCCGTCGGTGGTGAAGATCCAGACCGACCAGGGAGAGGGGTCGGGCGTCGTGTTCGACGCCCAGGGCGACATCGTCACCAACGCGCACGTGGTCGCGGGGGCGAAGAGGATCCAGGTCACCTCGTCCGGCGGCGGCTCCCCGATGAGCGCCTCCATGGTCGGCGAGTTCGCCGCCGACGACCTGGCCGTCGTCAAGGTCGGCGGCGGGTCGCTGAAACCGGCGTCGTGGGGCGAGTCCAGCTCGGCGCAGGTCGGGCAGATCGTGCTGGCGATGGGCAACCCGCTCGGCCTCTCCGGAAGCGTGACGAACGGGATCGTCTCCGCGCTGCACCGCACGGTGTCGACCAAGGGCGAGGGGGCCTTCCAGGGCTCGACCATCGCCGACGCCATCCAGACGAGCGCGGACATCAACCCGGGCAACAGCGGCGGCGCCCTGGTCACGCTGGACGGGCAGGTGATCGGCATCCCCACCGCGGCGGCCTCCGACCCGCAGATCGGCGCCGCGGCGCCCGGCATCGGGTTCGCGACGCCGAGCGACACGGTCAAGCGGATCGTCCCGCAGCTCATCGAGTCGGGGAAGGTGTCGAACTCCGGCCGGGCCGCGCTCGGCGTGGCGGTGCGCACGATCGTCGACCCGCAGACCGGCAGGCGGACGGCGGTCGCCGTCGTGGAGGTGCAGAAGGGCGGCGGGGCCGCCAAGGCGGGGATCAAGCCGGGCGACCTGATCCTCTCGGTGAACGGCACCGCGACGCCCGACCAGACGGCGCTGACCACCGTCCTCGCGAACCTCAGGCCAGGCCAGACGGTGAAGGTCGAGATCCAGAGGCCGGACGGCTCGAAGAAGCAGGTCCAGGTGACGCTCGGCCAGCTGCCCGGAGGCGGTTGACCCCCTCAGCAGGCCCGCACCGCCCGCGCCGCTGGCACCGCCCGCGCCGCTGGCGCCGCCAGCACCGCCGGCACCGCCCGTCGCCAACGGGTTGACGCGTGCCTGTACGCGAGTACAGTGTACAAGCGTACAGGCAACTGAACATGCGTACAGGGGGTGGGGGATGGCGACGCGGGAGCGGGCCGAGGACCTGACCGGCCGCGCCCGGATCAGGGACGCGGCCCTGCTGGAGTTCGCCGAGCACGGCGTGAAGGGCGCCACGATCCGGGGCATCGCGAAGGCCGCCGGCGTGTCGCCCGCCCTCGTCCAGCACCACTACGGCACGAAGGAGGCGCTGCGCGCGGCCTGCGACGAGCACGTGATCGAGGTGATCCGCGAGGTCAAGCAGGAGGCCCTGAGCGGCGGGATGGCGAGCCCCAGCTTCCTCTCGATCGCCATGCGGACGGCCCTGCCGATCCAGCGCTACGTGGCCCGCGCCCTGACCGACGGGTCGGCCGCCGCGGCCGTGCTCTTCGACGAGGCGATCGTGTTCAGCGAGGAGATGCTCGAACGCGGCGCGCCCGGCATGGCCGCGCCGAAGACCGACGACCTGCACGGCTACGCGACCGTCATGACCGGCATGAGCTTCGGCTTGATCGTCCTGCACGAGCACATGTCCAGAGCCTTCGGCGCCGACGTCCTCCTGGGCGACGGCTACCCCCGCATGGCGCTGGCGATGCTGGACGTCCTCGACGACCGGCTCCTGACGCCCGAGCTGGTGGCGCAGACGCGCGCCGCCCTGAAGAACCTGCCCGCCCCCGGCGGGCGACCCCCCGACGAGGAGGACCGGTGACCACGAAGACGCCCCCCATAGCCCTCTCCGGCCTGGTCAAGAAGTTCGGCCGGACCCGCGCGCTGGACGGCCTGGACCTGACCGTCCAGCCCGGCGAGGTGCACGGCTTCCTCGGCCCGAACGGCGCCGGGAAGTCCACCACCATCCGCGTCCTGCTCGGCCTGCTGCGCGCCGACGGCGGCACCGCCCGGCTGCTCGGCGGCGACCCGTGGCGGGACGCGACCGAGCTGCACCGCCGGCTCGCCTACGTCCCCGGCGACGTGACGCTGTGGCCGAACCTGTCCGGCGGCGAGGTGATCGACCTGCTCGGCCGGATGCGCGGCGGCGTGAACGCGCGCCGCAAGGCCGAGCTGCTCGACCGGTTCGAGCTCGACCCCCGCAAGAAGGGCCGCGCCTACTCCAAGGGCAACCGGCAGAAGGTCGGGCTCATCGCCGCGCTGGCGTCCGACGCCGAGCTGCTGCTGCTCGACGAGCCCACCTCCGGGCTGGACCCCCTCATGGAGGAGGTGTTCCAGGAATGCGTCCGGGAGGAGCGCCGCGACGGCCGCACCGTGCTGCTGTCCAGCCACATCCTGTCCGAGGTCGAGGCGCTCTGCGACCGGGTGACGATCATCCGCAAGGGCGTCGCGGTGGAGTCGGGGACGCTGGACGAGCTGCGGCACCTGACCCGGACGTCCATCGACGCGGAGCTGGCGTCGCCGCCGGACGGCCTGCCGCTGCCCGGCGCGCACGACGTCCGCATCGACGGCAACAAGATCCGCTTCGAGGTGGACACCCCCGAACTGGACGCGGCGCTGCGGCAGCTCACCGAGGTCGGCGTGCGGAGCCTGAGCAGCCGCCCGCCGACGCTGGAGGAGCTGTTCCTGCGCCACTACAAGGACGAGCTCGCATCGGAGGCCGCGCGATGAGCGCGGCGGTCCACGAACCGCGGGCGGCCGCGCCGTCCCGCGCCACGCCGATGCGGTCGCTCACCGGGACCGGCGGGCTGATCAGGCTGATCCTGCGCCGCGACCGGTTCCTGCTGCCGTCCTGGGTGATCGTGCTGGCGCTGATCCCGATCAACTTCGTGGCGGCCACCGACAGCCTTTACCCGACGGCCGCCGAGCGCCTCAAGTACGCGCAGACGACGGGGAACAACCCGACGTTCCTCGCCCTGTACGGGCCGCTGTACGACACGAGCCTCGGCGCGATCATCGCCCAGCGCTCCGGGTTCATCCCGGTGATCGTGGCGCTGATCAGCGTGCTCACCGTCGTCCGGCACACCCGGACCGAGGAGGAGGCGGGCCGCCGCGAGCTGCTCGGTGCCACCGTCACCGGGCGCGGCTCCGGCCTGGCCGCCGCGCTGGCCGTGACGATGGCGGCGAACCTCGTCCTCGCCGCCCTGCTGACCGCGGGCATGATGGCGCAGGGCCTGCCGTTCGCGGGCTCGCTGGCGTTCGGCCTGCAACTGGCCGCCGCGGGATGCGTCTTCGCCGCCGCCGCGGGCGTCACCGCCCAGCTCAGCGAGGGCGCGGGCGCCGCCAGGGGCATGGCGATCGCCGCCGTCGGCGTCGCGTTCGTCGTCCGGATGGCCGCCGACGTCGGCGGCGCGGGCAACGGGCTGTCGTGGCTGGGCTGGCTGTCCCCGCTCGGCTGGGAGAACCGCCTGCGCGCCTACGGCGGGGAGCGCTGGTGGACGCTCCTGCTGGTCGCCGCGCTCACGGCCGCCCTGGTCGCCGCCGCGGGCCTGCTGTCGGCGCGCCGGGACGTGGGCGCGGGCGTGCTGCCGCCCAGCCTCGGCCCCGCGGGCGCCCCGCGCCGGCTCTCGGGGGCCCTCGGCCTCGGCTGGCGGCTGCAGAGCCGCGCCCTCTACGGCTGGCTCGCCGGGTTCGCCGCGCTCGGCGTCGTGTACGGCGCGGTGGCGGGCGGCGTCGGCGACATGGTCAAGGACAACCCCGAGCTGGAGAAGATCTTCACGCGGCTCGGCGGGCAGGGCGGGATCACCGACGCCTACTTCGCCTCGATCATGAGTATGCTCGGCCTGATCGCCGCCGCCTACGCGGTCTCGGCCACGCTGCGGCTGCGCACCGAGGAGACGGGCCAGCGCGCCGAGCCGGTGCTCGCCACCCCCGTCGGGCGGCTGCGGTGGGCGTCCGGCCACCTGGCCTTCGCGCTGCTCGGGCCGGTCGCGGGGCTCGGTCGTCGTGGTCCGCGCCGTCCGCGACGACGTCTACGACCTGCGCGAGCTGGACGGCCCGGCGGGCAGCAG
>NZ_JBFARL010000256.1:0-10090 GCF_040674655.1 Actinomadura sp. NPDC049753
GGCGGCCTGGACGTCCAGCGGCAGCCCGAGCAGCACCGTGCGGCGCTCGGCGACCGCCGTCCGGCACGCACGCGCCACGTCGGCCAGGGCGCTCTGCGGGGAGTGGACCCGCTCGGGGACCGCGCCCACCGCCGCGGCGATCGCCGCCTGGTCGACGCGGAAGTTGGAGCGGACCGCGGCGGCGGCCACCTCTCCCGCGACCACCAGCAGCGGTGTGCGGCTCTTGGCGGCCTCCGCCATGCCCGTGACCGCGTTGGTGAGGCCGGGCCCCTGGTGGACGGTCGCGACGCCGAGGCCGCGGCTCACCCGCGCGTACGCGTCGGCCATCGTCACGGCGCCGCCCTCGTGGCGCGCGGCCACGAACCGGGCGCCGTTCGCCGCGAGGGCGTTCGTGACGTGGAAGTTGCCGCTGCCGACGACTCCGAACACGGTGCCCGCGCCGAACCGCGCGAGGGCCTGCCCCACGGCCTCGGCGACGATCATCGCTCGATCAGCGCGAGCACGCGGGCGGGGCTGCCCGAGCCGCCGACGATCGGCAGCGGGGAGGCGAGCAGCACGGCGCCGCGGGCCGGGAGCCGGTCGAGGTTCCGCAGCTGGGTGAGGCCGTACTTGCCGGCGCCGAGGAAGTAGGAGTGGCACGGGAAGGGCGGGTCGAAGCCGTGTGCGGCGCCCGCGTCGGTGCCGACGGTCTCCACACCGAGGCCGAGCAGCGGCGTCTCCTCGGCCAGCCACCGGGCGCACTCGGCGGAGATCCCCGGGGTGTGCGGGCCGTTCTCGTCGGCGTTGAGGAAGGCGTCCTGGTCGCCGGCGCGGGCGTCCCAGCCCGTCCGGTAGAGGAGCCAGCCGCCGTCCGGGAGCGGGCCGTGCTCCCGCTCCCAGTCGCGGACGTGGTCGATCTCCAGCAGGAAGTCGGGATCGGCGGCCGCGCGCCCGGAGGCGTCCAGCACCACGGCGGGGGCGACGAGGCGGGCGGGCGGGACCTGCGAGACGTCCTCGCCGTCGCGGCCGGTGGCCCAGTGCACCGGGGCGTCGAAGTGGGTGCCGACGTGCTCGCCGGTCTCGATGTCGTTCCAGTACCAGGCGGGTCCGCGGTCGTCGTAGCGGCTGATCTCCCTCAGCCGGAACGGGACGGTGTTGGCGAACGGCTCAGGAAGCCGCAGGATCGGGGTCCGCTCCGACAGCGGGGCGGTCAGATCGACGATCTCCACGGAGCCGTCGGCGACGGCGGCGAGCAGCTGGGCGAGCACGGACATCGTTCCTCCGGCGGCGCGGGCGGCTGAGCGGGACGCGGGTCCGTCGAACGTACCTCAGACGGCCCTGGCCGCAGGGCCGCCTGACGGGGTCCGCGGCGTCTTTCGTGCCGCGCCGCCACGTCCGCCGCCGGATTTCGCCGCCCCGCGCCATGGACGCGGCGGCGCCGGTCGATCACCATCGGTGAGAACCCCGGCCGATCCCCCCTCGGAGGTCCGATGCGCCGCAGGCCCTGGACGCTCGCACTCGCCGCAGCCGCCGTCACCACCGCCCTCGCCGCTCCCCCCGCGAACGCCGCTCCCCCGGCGTCCTCGCCGCCGTCCCCTCCGTCCGTCCGCGTCACCGAGGCCGCGCGCGGCTTCGACCCCCTGCTGCCCTCGTCCGACCCCGTCGCCCTGCGCGAGGCGTACCGGCCGCTCGCGGTCACCTACACCTACGAAGGCCGGGAGCACACCCTCGACGACTACCTCGCTCGAACCGGGACGCAGGGACTCGTCGTCCTGGACCGCAGCGACATCGTCTTCGAGCGGTACGTCGCCGCCGATCGCGACACCCTGTTCCAGTCGTGGTCGATGGCGAAGTCGTTCACCTCGGCGGCGATCGGCATCGCGCTCGGCGAGGGCCGAATCGACTCGATCGACGACCCGGTCACCCGGTACGTCCCGGAGCTGAAGGGCTCGGGATACGACGGCGTCTCGCTGCGGGACCTGCTGCGGATGTCCTCGGGCATCCAGTGGACGGAGACCTACGACGTGCCGTTCGCGCACGTCGCGGCGAGCCTCGGGTATCCGCTGACCGAACTGGCCAGGCAGCGCAAGCGCGGATGGGAGCCGGGGACGAGGTTCGAGTACACGAGCATGAACTCGTTCGTCCTCTCCTGGGTCGTGGCCAAGGCGACCGGGGTCCCGTACCACGCCTACGTCCAGAAGAAGATCTGGGAGCCGGCGGGGATGGCGTCCAAGGCGTACCTCGGCAACGACTCCAACGGCAACAGCATGGGGTACTGCTGCTACTACGCGACCGACCGCGACTTCGCACGGTTCGGCCTGCTGTACCTGAACGGCGGCAGGGCGAACGGGCGCCAGGTCGTCCCCGCCTCCTGGGTGACGGAGTCGACGCGGCCCTCCGCCGCGTTCAACCAGGGGTACGGCCTGCACTGGTGGCTGGGCGAGAACGGCGACTTCTCGGCGAACGGCCTCGGCGGCCAGCTCATCTGGGTCTCGCCCCGGAACGGCGTCGTCATCGTGAAGTCGACGCTGGCGACCGTCCTCGCCGAGGAGGAGACCGGCGCCGCCTTCGCGGCGATCGCCGCCGAGGTCGCGCGGACCCGCACGGCCCGCCTGGCCTCGGCCCCCTGAACGCCGCGCCCCGCCGGGGAACATTCCGGATCCGGAAGAGGTTAGGGTTCCCTAAGCACTGTGATCCGGATCATCGGAGGGGACCGTATGGCGACGGAACCGGCACGCAAGGGACGCAGGCTCCACCGGGGGACGGTGCTGCGCACCGAGCGCGTCACACCGCACATGATCCGTGTGGTCCTCGGCGGTGACGGGCTGTCGGACTTCGGCGCGGGCGAGTTCACCGACCACTACGTGAAGCTGCTGTTCCCGCGGCCGGGCGTCTCCTACCCCGAGCCGTTCGACCTGGAGCGGGTGCGCGCCGAACTGCCGCGCGAGCAGTGGCCGAGCACCCGCACCTACACCGTCCGCGCGTGGGACGCCGGGGCGGGCGAGCTGACGATCGACTTCGTCCACCACGGCGACAAGGGCCTGGCCGGTCCGTGGGCGGCGAGCGTCCGGCCGGGCGAGGAGATCCTCTTCAACGGCCCGGGCGGCGGCTACGCGCCCCGCGCCGGCGCCGGCTGGCACCTGCTCGCCGGGGATGAGAGCGCCCTGCCCGCGATCGCCGCCTCCCTGGAGCGCCTCCCGGACGGCGCACCCGCCCGCGTGTTCGTCGAGGTCGCCGGGCCCGAGGAGGAGCAGGACCTGCGCACTCCCGGCGACGCGGAGATCGTCTGGCTGCACCGGGGCGCCGGCCAGGTCGGCGACCTGCTGGTCGAGGCCGTCCAGAAACTCGACTTCCCCGACGGGGAGGTGCACGCGTTCGTGCACGGCGAGGCCAACTTCGTCAAGGCGCTCCGCCGCCACCTGCGCGTCGAGCGCGGCCTCCCTCTGGAGCAACTGTCGATCTCCGGCTACTGGCGACGCGGCCGTGACGAGGACGGCTGGCAGTCCGGAAAGCGCGAATGGAACCAGCAGGTGGAGCAGGAGGAGGCGCAGGCCCTGGCCTGACCGCCGGGCGGGGTCAGGCGGTGACCTGGGCCTGGTCGTCGAGGTCGGGGTCGGTGCCGGTGGAGAAGCCGGGGAGCCAGCGCTCGGCTTCGGCGCGGTACTCGCCCTCGGCCTCCAGCTGGCACAGGACGCCGCCGCAGCCGGAGAGGGCGCGGCTGACGGCGAGGTACTGCGGCGGCAGGCGGAACGCGCGGGCGAGCGCACCCGGCCGCAGGTCGGAGGCCAGGCCGAGCCCGCGGGCCGTCTGCTCGCGCAGCCATTCGCGGGAGTAGCGGAAGCGCTCCACGGCGAACGGGGCCGCGTGCGGGGCGACGAGCGCGGCGACCTCGTCGGGGTCCACCTCCGCGTCCCCGAGCAGGAAGCCCTCCTCGAACAGCGCGTCCACGATGTCGTCGGGGTCGCCGAGGGTGCCGATGCGCAGCAGCCGCCCGATCGACCACTGGAGCTCGGCGGGGACGCGGGCGGCGCCGCCGAAGTCCATGACGCCGAGGCGGCCGTCGTCCAGCAGCCGGAAGTTGCCCGGGTGCGGGTCGATGTGGATCATCTCGCAGCGGGCCGGGCCGGACAGCAGGAACCGGAACAGCAGCAGCCCGGCGCGGTCGCGGGCCTCCTGGTCGCCCTCGGCGATGACCTTGGCGAGCGGGGTGCCCTCCAGCCACTCGGTGACCAGCACGTTGCCCGACTGGGCGACGACGGCGGGGACGGCGAAGTCGGGGTCGCCGTCGTAGGCGTCGTGGAAGGCGGTCTGGGCGCGGGCCTCGTCGACGTAGTCGAGCTCCTTCTCCAGGCGCCGCTTGAGGTCGGCGATGACCGGCTTGACCTCCACGCCCGGGAACAGGGGCGTGACGAGGCGGCTGAGGCGGGAGATCTGGTTGAAGTCGCTCATGAGGGCCCGGGCGGCGCCGGGGTACTGGACCTTGACCGCGACCGTGCGGCCGTCGTGCCAGACGGCCTTGTGGACCTGGCCGATGGACGCGGCGGCGGCCGGGCGGTCGTCGAACTCGGCGAACACCGCGGGCCAGTCCTCGCCGAGGCCCTCGGCGAGCACGCGGTGCGTCGTCGCGGCGGGCATGGGCGGCGCCGCCTCCTGCAGGCGCGTCAGGCTGGCGCGGAACGGGCCGGCGACCTCCTCGGGCAGCCCGGCCTCGAAGATCGACAGCAGCTGGCCGACCTTCATGGCGCCGCCCTTCAGCTCGCCGAGCACGGCGAACAGCTGCTCGGCGGTGCGGCGCTGGACCTCCAGCGCGACGGCCTCGGCGGGACGGCCGATGGACCTCTTGCCGAGACCGAGCGCGGTGCGCCCGGCGAACCCGAGCGGGAGGCTCGCCAGCTTGGCGGTTCGCGTCACCGCGCGGCGGGGGATGTCGCTCACGGCCCCTCTTTCGACGATGCGTCCAATGACTTCAGCCTCTCACGGGGAGCAAAGCCGCGAAACGGTCACGCCCCGGTAAGGTTCAGCGTCCGGCCGCACCCGGTGATTCCCCGCCGCCCGGGCAGGGCCGCAGCAGCAGCTCGACGACCTCCAGCGCCTGGTCGATCTCGGGCCGCTTCCCGCCCAGGTAATGGGCGTACATGAAGGAGTCGGCGACCCGGACGATGGCCTGCGCGAGCGTCCGGGTGGGCAGCCGGGTGCGCAGCGCGCCGCGGTCGATCTCCGCCTGGAGCTCGCGGGTGAGCAGCTCGGTGGCGCGGTCCTCGATGGTGCCGGGCATGGTGGCCAGCCTGACGAAGAGCCGGGGCTCGCGCTCGGTGAACGCCTTCAGCGGCTCGGCGTCCACCACCGCGCGCATGAACCGTTCCAGGAGGGCGAGGATCCGCTCGGCGCCGGCGCCGCCGACGCCCCGCGCGGCGACGCGGTAGGTGCGCTCGGTCATCTCCCCGAGCAGGGTGGCGAGGAGCTGCTCGCGGCTGCCGACCCACCGGTAGAGGGTGGCGCGCCCGACGCCGAGCTCGGCGGCGAGCGCGGACATGTCGATCGGCTCGCCCCGCAGGTAGTGGGCGGACGCGGCGGCCAGGGCGGCGGCGGGCCCGCCGTGCCGCGGGTGCGGGAGCGGGGACGAGCGGGCCGCGCCGGACGGCGGCCGGACGGCGTCGCCGGCGGGATCGGGGCCGCTCATCAGCACAGCATGGCACAGCGCGGCGCACGCCATCCCATGACTTGTCGCGTTCGCGCGACTACAGGCGGTTATCGGGGGTAGCTAGCAGATGTGAACCACAAACACGGGGGCGCCGGACGCAAGGGCCGGCTGCTGATCATCGGAGGCGCGGAGAACCGGACCTGCGGCTCCGGCCCGCTGGAGACGTTCGTCGAGCTCGCGGGCGCCGAGGACGCGCGGATCGTCGTCATCACAACGGCGACGGAGGTGCCCGAGGAGGTCGCCGACGAGTACACCGCCGTGTTCGGGCGGCTCGGCGTGTCCTCGGTGCGCGAGCTGCGGCTGCTCGGCCGTGCGGCGGCCGACGACGCGGCGACGCTGCGGGCGCTGGAGACCGCGACGGGGGTGCTGTTCAGCGGCGGCGACCAGTCGCGGATCCGCACCCTGGTCGGTTCGAGGACCAACGAGCTGCTCAAGCGCCGGCTCGACCAGGACGGCCTGGTGATCGCCGGGACGAGCGCGGGCGCCACCGCCATGGGCCACTGGATGATCCTCGGCGGCCGCGGCCACGAGGTCGCCGCCTCCACCGTGAAGGTCGGGCCCGGTCTCGCCCTGCTCGACAACGTGCTGATCGACATGCACTTCAACGAGCGGGGCCGGCTGCCGAGGCTGATGAGCGGGATAGCGCTGGACACCCGGCTGCTCGGCGTCGGTATCGACGAGGACACGGCGATCGTGGTCGGCGACGGGCGCTTCGAGGTCGTCGGGACGGGCGTGGTCACGGTGGTGGACGCCGGGCAGGCGACGGTCGCCTACGCCGCGTCCGACGACGAGCCGATGGCCATGCTCGACGTGTCGCTGCACCTGCTGCCGGCCGGCTGCGCGTTCCAGATGAACGACCGGCTCCCGGCGATCGGCAACATGCGCGGCCCGGAGGAGGGATAGCGGTGCGACTCGACCATCTGCGCCGTCTCGGCGGCCCGAACGTCTACCTGTCCCGGCCGGTCGCGATCGCGCGGCTGGACCTGCAGGGCCTGACCGGCCACGAGACCACCGACCACCCCGGCTTCGCCGAGCGGCTCGTCGACGCGCTGCCCGGCCTGGCCGACCACCACTGCTCGGCGGGCCGCCCGGGCGGGCTCCTGGAGGCGATGGCGCGCGGCACCTACTTCGGCCACGTCACCGAGCACGTCACGCTGGAGCTGTCCGGGCTGATCGGCCGCGAGGTGTTCTTCGGCCGCACGGTGCGCGCGGGCGGGCCAGCCGAGTACGACGTGATCCTGGAGTGCCCGCCCGACGAGCCGTCCGCGAGCCCGGTGGTGGAGCGGCTGATCATCCTGGCGCTGCGGATCGTCAACGGGGCGCTCGCCGGGCTCGTCCCGGACACCTCCGCCGACCTGGCCCGCGTCGCCGCCGTATACGAGCAGGAGCGGCTCGGGGTGAGCACGGCGGCACTGGCGCGGGCGGCCCGCGAGCGGGGCGTGCCGGTGCGCCGGGTCGGCGGGCTCAACCTGCTGCGCCTGGGGTACGGGCGGTACCGCCGGACCGTGTGGGCGGCGATGACCGACGCCACCTCGGCGATCGGGATGGAGGTCGCGGGCGACAAGCGGCTCGCGCACCGCCTGCTCGCCGACGCCGGCCTGCCCGTGCCGGAGGGGCGGGTCGCGACGTCCCCGGGTGAGGCGCTGGAGGCCCTGCGCGCCATCGGCGGCCCCGTGGTCGTCAAGCCGCTCGCGGGGCACCAGGGCGAGGGCGTGCACATCGAGCTGACCACTCCGCCGGAGGTGGTGGCCGCGTTCGCGTCGGCGGCCGGCGATGGCGGCGAGGTCCTCGTCGAGAGCTACATCCCGGGCAGGGACTACCGGGTGCTGGTGGTCGGCGGCCGCGTCGCGGCGGCGGCCGAGCTGACCGCCGCGTGCGTGACCGGCGACGGGACGGCCCCGGTCGCGGCACTGGTGGAGCGGGTCAACGCCGACCCGGCGCGCGGCGAGGGCCACGACCGGCCGCTGACCCGGCTCGTCCTCGGCCCCACCGAGCTGGCGCTGCTGGAGCGGCAGGGGCACGGCCCGCGGTCGGTGCCCGCCGACGGGGAGCGGGTGTGGCTGCGCCGCAACGCGAACCTGTCCACCGGCGGCACCAGCCGGGACGTGACCGCGGACGTCCACCCGGAGGTCGCCGCGATGTGCGTGCGGGCCGCCGCGGCCGTCGGCATGGACGTGTGCGGCATCGACCTGCGGCTGCCCGACGCCGCCTCACCGCCGCCCGCCGAGCGGGGCGCCGCCGGGATCCTGGAGGTCAACGCCGCGCCGGGCCTGCGGATGCACCTGGCGCCGCACCAGGGCGCGGGGCGCGACGTCGCCGGCGACATCATCGGGCTGATGTACCCGGACGGGACGCCGTCGCGGGTGCCGGTCGTGTCGGTCACCGGCACCAACGGCAAGACCACGACCGTCCGGATGATCGCGCACATGCTGGAGCTGGACGGGCGCCGGACCGGCATGACCAGCACCGAGGGCGTGTACGTCGGCGGGCGCCTGGTCCACCGGTCCGACGCGTCCGGGCCGCGCTCGGCGGAGATGGTGCTCGGCGACCGGTCGGTGGAGGCGGCCGTGCTGGAGACCGCGCGGGGCGGCATCGTGCGGCGCGGGCTCGGCTACGACCGCGCCGACGTCGCGGTCGTCACCAACGTCACCCGCGACCACCTCGGCGTCGACGACACCGAGTCCGTCGACGACCTGGTCGACATCAAGTCCCTGGTCGCCGAGAGGATCCGCCGCGGCGGCCACGTGGTCCTCAACGCCGAGGACGAGGCGTCGGCGGGCCTCGCCGGGCGGCCGGGGGTCCGCGAGCGCGACCCGGTGCTGCGCTACTTCGCCCTGTCCCCCGACGCCCCCGTCCTCGCCCGCCACCTCAGCGGCGGCGGCACCGGGTACAGCGTGAGGGACGGGTGGCTGACCGAGGCGCGCGGCGACCGCCGGACCCCGATCCTGCCGGCCGCCGAGGTGGCGGGCTCGTTCGGCGGGCACGCCCGCCACGTGATCGCCAACGCGCTCGCCGCGGCGGCCGCCGCCCGCGCCCTCGGCGTGCCGGTGGAGGTGGTGGCGCGGGCGCTGCGCTCGTTCGACCCGCACACGCGCAATCCCGGCCGGGGCTGCGTCTACCAGGTCGGCGCCAACCCCGTCCTGGTCGACTACGCCCACAACCCGGCGGCGGTCGGGGCGATGGGCGCGTTCGTCGCGCGGCGCTGGGGCGACGCCGGGGTCGCGGCGGTGACGCTGCCGGGCGACCGCTCCGACGAGCTGGTGAGCGAGACCGCCCGGGCGCTGGCGGCCTCGTTCGGCCGCGTCGTCGTCTACGAGGACGAGGACCTGCGGGGGCGCCGCTCGGGCGAGATGACCCGGCTGATCGTCCAGGGGCTCCGGGACGCCCGGCCGGACGTGCGCCACCATCCGGCCGGCGACCTGAAGGGCGCGCTGACCTCGGCGCTGGACATGGCGGAGCCGGGCGAGCCCGTCCTGCTGCTGTACGAGAAGCTGCAGCCGGTGACCGAGCTGCTGGAGACGCTGGGCGCGGAGCCCGCCGGCTAGCCGGCGGGCCCGTCCGCCGGCGGCGGGCGCAGCAGCAGGACGGTGACCGACAGCAGCGCCAGCACCACGATCCCGTCCAGCCAGTAGTGGTTGGCGGTGCCGACGACGACCGCGGTCGTCGCGATCGGGTGCAGGAGCCACATCCACCGCCACCGCGTCCGGGACGTGGCGACCAGCCCGAGCGCGATGACCGCCGCCCAGCCGATGTGCAGGGACGGCATGGCCGCGTACTGGTTGGCGATCGTGTCGGTCTGCGGCGCCCCGTACACCGAGGGCCCGTACCGGGCGGCGGTGTCGACGAGCCCCGCCGCTGGCAGCATGCGCGGCGGCGCCAGCGGCACGAGCAGGTGCAGGACGAGCGCGGCCGCGGTCAGCGCCACGAGCACCCGGCGCACCCACCGGTAGTGGGCGGGCCGCCGCAGGTAGATCCAGAGCAGGAACAGCACCGCCGCCGGGAAGTGCACGTAGGCGTAGTAGGAGTTTGCCGCGTGCACCAGAATCTCGCTGTGCAGCAGGCCGTGCTGGACGTCCGCCTCGGCCGGCAGCCCGAGGAGGCGCTCCAGGCGCAGGACGCGGTGGGCGTTGTCGAACGCCTCGCTCACCCGCCCGTCCGCCAGCAGCCGCCCGAGCTTGTAGGCGGCGAACAGCACGATGATCAGCAGGAGCTCGCGGACGGGCCGCGGCCGGCCGCCGGGGCGTCCCGCGGCCGCGCCGGCGCGCCCCGGCCTGCGCAGTCGTGATAACGCGCCGGCCTGGCGGGGCGGCTGGTCCAGGAGGCTCACTGCGCTGTCCTTCGCATCGGGTACTGCGCCGGTCGGGGCCGGGCGCCCGGTTGCAGGTCGAGACGATCGCGGTCTCGGCGACG
>NZ_JBFARL010000257.1:0-9823 GCF_040674655.1 Actinomadura sp. NPDC049753
AGAACGCGGAGCCGACGGTGAACAGGACGACCGCGACCACGAACGCGTAGAAGTAGCGTTCGCGCCCGTACCTGTCCGGATCGCCGTGACCGTGACCGGCGGGAAGGCCCGCACCGCGCAGCGCCGCGTGAAGGTCCCCCGCGGCGCCGCCGTCGAGATCACCGTCACCGGCGACACCGCCGACGAGTTCCACCTGCACGGCTACGACCGCGAGCTTGAGCTGCGCCCCGGAGCGACGGCCGTCCTGCGCTTCACCGCCGACACCCCCGGCGTGTTCGAGGCCGAGCTGCACCACTCCGGCGCCCGCGTCCTCGAACTCCAGGTCGGGTGACCCGTGCACGTGCTCGCCCACGGGCTCGGCGGCCGCACCGACCTGCCCCTGGACGCCGTCGCCGCCATCACCGGCGGCGGCCTGGCCGTCGCGGCCTCGTTCCTCGCCCTCACCGCCGCGTGGAAACGGCCCCGCCTCCACCCGGACGCCGGACGCCCGCTGCCCCCCGCCCTCGCCCGCGCGCTCGACGCGCCCGCCCTCACCGCGGCCGGCCGCGCCCTCGCACTGGCCGCGGCCGCCCTGGTCGTCGCCGTCGCGTTCGCCGGGCCCGCCTCCGACGCCCGCAACCTCGCTCCGTGGGCGCTGTTCGTGACGTTCTGGGTGGGCCTGGTGCCCGCCAGCGTCCTGCTCGGGCCCGTGTGGCGGCGCGTCAACCCGCTGCGGACCCTGCACGCCGCGCTCTGCCGCGCCACCCGCACCCCGCCGGCGGGGCGGCGCGCCCTGCCCGCCCGGCTCGGCTACTGGCCCGCCGCCGCGTGGCTCACCGGGTTCGTCTGGCTGGAGCTCGTCGCCCCGCACCGCTCCGACCCGCGCCTGGTCGGCGCCCTCATCCTCGCCTACGCCGCCGCCAACCTGGCCCCCGCCTGGTGGTTCGGCCGCGACTGGTTCACCCGCGGAGACGGGTTCGAGGCCTACTCCAGCCTGCTGGCCCGCCTGTGCCCCATCGGACGGCGCGGCGACGGCGCCCTCGTCCTGCGCACCCCGCTCACCGGCCTGATGAAGGGCGACCCCGAACCCGGCCTCACCGCGACCGCCTGCGTGCTGATCGGCTCGACCGGATTCGACGGCGTCACCCGCACCACCTACTGGCGCGACAATGTCGACCCCGCGAGCGTGCCCGCCGGAACCCTGGGCCTGGCCGCCGCCGTCGGCGCCGTCGCGCTGCTGTACGTGGCGGCGCTGCGGCTCAGCGCACGGCTGACCCGCCAGGACCCGGCCCTCCCGCCCGACCGGTCCGGGCCCGCCCGGTTCGCCGCGACGCTGCTGCCGATCGCCCTCGGCTACACCCTCGCCCACTACTTCTCGTTCTTCGTCCTGGAGGGCCAGACCACGTTCATCCTCGCCAGCGACCCCTTCGGGACGGGCCTGAACCTGCTCGGCTCCACCGGCAACCGCGTCGACTACGACCTCGCCGGCCCCACCCTCGTCGCGCAGGTCCAGGTCAACGCCATCGTCCTCGGCCACATCGCCGGGACGATCGCCGCGCACGACCTCGCCCTGCGCGGCCCCGGCCCGGCCACGCGGGGGCAGCTTCCCATCGCCGCCGTCATGGTCGCGCTCACCTGCGCCGGCCTGTTCGCCCTGCTGAGCGGCTGACCGCCCGCACCGGTCAGCGCGCGAACTTCCACCGCATCGCGCCGTACGGCTCCACCGTCCCCACCGCGAACACCGTGTGGAAGGCGATCCGGTAGACCCACCACGGCGGCGGCCCCGCGCTCTGCGCGCTGTAGGGCGCGGTGAACGCCTCGCCCTCCACCCGCGCCGGCCACCCGCCGTCCCGGTACCCGGCCGCGACCGCCTCCAGCACCTCCGGATCGGTCACCCGCCCGGCCTCGCCCTCCAGCACCACGTCCCCGACCGGCGTGCGGACCGAGATCGTGCACGCCGGGTTCGCCGCCAGGTTCCGGGACTTGCGCGTGCCGGGCCCGCTGACGACGTACAGGTCACCGTCGTGCCACAGCGCGCCGACGCCCGCCGAGTGCGGGCGCCCGTCCGGGCCGACCGTTCCGAGGAACACCGGCGTCCCGGGCTTCGGCAGCGCCCCCTTCAGCGCGTCGCGCACACCGTCCCACGCCAGTTCCCCCGCCCCGTAGATGTCGAGGTCACGCGCCTCGACGGGATCGCGATCGCTCATCGTCGCCTCCTTGGTGAACCGCCTCTGAGAGGTAGACCGCGGGGCGGCGCCGAACTCATCGGCGCCCGCTTCCTAGAGTTACGGGCATGGCTCCTTCGATCGCCACCGCGAACCGCGTCGACCGCTCCGAACTGCTGGAGTTCCTGCGTCCCCGCCACCACGCGCTGCTGTCCACCGCCCGCGCCGACGGCCGGCCCCAGATGTCGCCGGTGACGTGCGGCGTCGACGGCCAGGGCCGCATCGTCGTCTCCACCTACCCCGAGCGGGCCAAGGCCCGCAACGCCCGCCGCGACCCGCGCGTGTCGGTGTGCGTGCTGTCCGACGACTTCAACGGCCCCTACGTGCAGGTCGACGGCACCGCCGAGGTCATCGACATGCCCGAGGCCGCCGACGCGCTCGTCGACTACTACCGCTGCATCGCCGGGGAGCACCCCGACTGGGACGAGTACCGGGAGGCGATGCGCCGCCAGGACAAGTCCCTGATCCGCGTCACCATCGAGCGGTGGGGACCGATCGCGACCGGCGGGTTCCCCGCCCGTCTGGTCCCCGACAACTAGCGGCGCGCCGCGGCCCGCCCGGGCAGGCCGCGGCGCAGGAACTCCGCCGTGACCGAGGACGGCTCCTCCAGCAGCGCGGCGGGGGTCCCGGCGAACACGACCTCGCCGCCGTGCCGGCCCCCGCCGGGCCCGAGGTCGACCACCCAGTCGGCGTGCGCGACCACCTGAAGGTCGTGCTCGACGACGATGACGGTCCCGCCGCCGTCCACCAGCCGGTCCAGCAGCGCCAGCAGCGCCCCGACGTCGGACATGTGCAGGCCCGTCGTGGGCTCGTCCAGCACGTAGACCGTGCCGGGGCGGTGGAGCCGCGTCGCCAGCTTGATGCGCTGGCGCTCGCCGCCCGACAGCGACCCCAGCGGCCGCCCGAGCGTCATGTAGCCGAGCCCCACCTCGTTGAGGGCGCGCAGCCGCGCGGCGATCGCGCGTTCGGCCGGGTCGGCGTCCCCGGCGGCGTCCACCGCGGCGTCCCCCGCGAAGAACGGCAGGGCCTCCTCGGCGGTCATCGCCAGGACGTCCACGATCGTGCGGCCGCGCAGCGTGTGCGCGAGGACCTCCGGGCGGTACCGGCCGCCCCGGCACGCCTCGCAGATGGTGGTGACCGGGTCCATGAACGCCAGGTCGGTGACGATCACGCCGTTCCCGTCGCACTCGGGGCACGCGCCCTTGGAGTTGTGGCTGAACAGCGCCGCGTCGGCGCCGCTCGTCCGCGCGAACAGCCGGCGCAGCGGGTCCATCACGCCGACGAACGTGGCGGGGCTGGACCGGCGGGACGCCGCGATCGCCGACTGGTCCACCACGACGGCGTCGGGGTGCCGCGCGGCGAACTCGTCCATGACCAGGGTGCTCTTGCCCGACCCGGCCACGCCGGTGACGGCCGTGAGCACGCCGGAGGGGAACCGCGCCGTCACGTCCTTGAGGTTGTGGGTGCGGGCGCCGGTCACCTCCAGCCATCCGCCGGGCTCCCGGAACGCGTCCTTCACCCGCACCGCGCGGCCCAGCGCCCGCCCGGTCGGGGTCGCGGCCGCGCGCAGCCCCGCGACCGTGCCGGTGAACACGACCTCGCCGCCGTGCACGCCCGCGCCGGGCCCCATGTCGACCACGTGGTCGGCGACGGCGATCACCGCCGGGTCGTGCTCGACCACCAGCACGGTGTTGCCCTTGTCGCGCAGCCGCAGCAGCAGCGCGTTCAGCCGGTCGACGTCGCGGGGGTGCAGGCCCGCGCTGGGCTCGTCGAAGATGTAGGTCATCCCGGTCAGGCTGGACCCCAGGTGCCGGACGACCTTGAGCCGCTGCGCCTCCCCGCCCGAAAGCGTGCGGGTCGGCCGGTCCAGGGACAGGTAGGACAGGCCGATGTCGGTCAGCCGCCGCAGCCGCGCGGCGGCCTCCTCGGCGACCCGCGCGGCGACCGGGTCGGTGATCTCGCCGAGCGCGGCGACCAGGTCGCCGACCTCCATCCGCGACAGCTCGGCGATGGTGCGGCCGCCGACGCGCGAGGCCAGCGCCGCCGCGTTCAGCCGCGCTCCGCCGCAGGCCGGGCAGGTCTGCTCGCGCACCACGCGGCGGGCCGCGTCGCGCACCTTCGGCGGCAGGGACGCCAGGTCCCGCTTGAGGTAGAGGCGCTGGAAACGCTCGATCATGCCCTCGTAGGCGTTGTGGCCCATCGACCCCGTCCGGTTGCGGCGCGGCACCCGGAACCCCTTGCCGTGCAGGAGCAGATCCCACTCCTCGGGGGTGAAGTCCCGCAGCGGCTTGTCGGGGTCGAACAGGCCCGACTCGGCGTAGAGCTGCCACACGAACGTCCCCACGCCGAACGGCGGGAAGTCGACCGCGCCCTCGTTCAGCGACCGCCCGGTGTCCAGGAACCGGTCCAGGTCGACCCGCGCGACATGCCCGAGGCCGTCGCATTCGGGGCACATGCCGCGCGGGTCGTTGAAGGAGTAGGCGGCGGCCAACCCGGCGCTCGGCGTGCCGTGCCGGGAGAACAGGACCCGCAGGACGGGGGAGATGTCGGTGATGGTGCCGACCGTGGAGCGGGCGTTGCCGCCGATCGGCCGCTGGTCGACCACGACCGCCGGCGCGAGGCGGTCGATGACGTCGGCGTCGGGCCGCTCGTGGCGGGGCATCCGGTCGCGGGCGAACCAGCTGAGCGTCTCGTTCAGCTGCCGCTGCGACTCCGCGGCGACCGTCCCGAACACGATCGACGACTTGCCCGAACCCGACACCCCGGTGAACACCACGAGCCGGTTCTTGGGAATGCGCAGCGAGACGTCCTTGAGGTTGTTGTTCCTTGCGCCGGCGATGACGATGTGGTCCCCGTTCATGACCGGAACGCTAGGAGGCAAAGAGGCCAGGACCTGACCGCATTCGCCGCATACTGGGGTCATGTCGTCCGAACGCCTGCTGCGGCTGCTGTCACTGCTGCAGACCCGCCGGGAGTGGAGCGGGCCGGAGCTGTGCGAGCGCCTGGCCGTCAGCCCCCGCACCGTCCGCCGCGACATCGAGCGGCTGCGCGGCCTCGGGTACCCCGTGCACGCCACGCTCGGCGCGGCCGGCGGCTACGTCCTTGAGGCCGGGGCCGCGATGCCGCCGCTGCTGCTCGACGACGAGGAGGCCGTCGCGATCGCCGTCGGGCTGCGCGCCGCCACCGGGGGAGCGGTCGAGGGCATCGCCGAGGCGTCCGTGCGCGCCCTGGCCAAGCTCGAACAGGTCCTGCCCGCGCGGCTGCGGCGCCGCGTCACCGCCCTGCACGCCGCCACCACCACCTTGGGCTCCCCGCCCGCCGGGCCGGTCGCCGCCCCCGAGACCCTGACGGTGCTGGCCGCCGCCTGCCGCGACCACGAGCGCGTCCGCTTCGCCTACCGCGGCGCCGGCGACCGGGAGACCCGGCGCCTGGTCGAGCCGCACGGCCTGGTGTCGGCGGGGCGGCGCTGGTACCTGGTCGCGTTCGACACCGTCCGCGACGACTGGCGGGTCTTCCGCGTCGACCGCGTGTCCTCCCCGCTGCCGACCGGCGTGCGCGTCGCACCGCGCGAGCTGCCCGCCGCCGGCACGGCCGAGTTCGTCACCCGCTTCCTGGCGGGATCGCAGCCCGCGACGCGGGCGGTGCTGCTCGTGCGCGCGTCCGCGCGGGAACTGGCCGACCGGTTCCGCGTGACCGAGACCGAGATCGAGCCGGTCGACGACCGCACCTGCGTGCTGCGCACCTCCGCCGACTCCCTGGAGTGGACGGCGCTGCGCATCGCCTACCTCGACCTCGACTTCGAGATCCGCGAACCGGCCGAGCTGCGCGACCGCGTGGCGGCCATGGCCGAGCGCCTGGCCCGCGCCGCCCGGCCGGGGCACGTCACCGGCCCGGCCGCTTCGCGTCGAGATGATCGCTGTACCTGACAGAAGATGTCAGCTTCCTCTGGAAGCCTGAAGGCACACCGATCACGAAGGAGCCGATAGATGCCCGGTATCGCGGAGTTCGTCGCCGTCACCCTCGACTGCCCGGAGCCGCCCGCCCTCGCCGCGTTCTACGCCGCGGTGACCGGAGGCGAGATCACCTACGACACCCCCGAGGCCTCCGCCGTCAAGCTGCCCAACGGCGTGGACGTCTACTTCCAGGGCGTCGCCGGGCACCTGCCGCCCACCTGGCCCGAGGGGGAGCGGCCCCAGCAGTTCCACCTCGACTTCTACGTCGACGACCTGGACAAGGCCGAGGAGACCGTCACCGGCCTCGGCGGGGCCAGGCCCGACTTCCAGCCCGGCGGCGACCGCTGGCGCGTCCTGACCGACCCGGCCGGGCACCCCTTCTGCGTCTGCCTGCGCCAGAACTAGCCTGCGCCAGAACTAACCGGGACCCCGACTAGCCGAGCACCCGCACCGGCACGCCGCCGCGCGGGCGCATCGCGGTCACGCTCGTCGGCGTGGCGGCGGGGGAGACCAGGGACAGCCGCGTGCGGCGCAGCAGGCACGCCAGCATCGTCTTGATCTCCACCGTCGCCAGCGTCGAGCCGATGCAGCGGTGCGGGCCGCCGCCGAACGGCAGGTACGTCGCGGGCGTGGTGGGGCGGTACAGCGCCGAGGACCGGTCCCACCGCTCGGGCCGGAACCGCCCCGCCTGCGGCCACACCTCCGGCATCCGGTGGGTGACGAACGGCGAGTAGAACACCATCGCCCCCGCCGGGACCCGGTACCCGCCGTAGGAGAAGTCCTCGACCGGGACGCGGGCGCTGAGCACGGCGGGCGGGAACAGCCGCAGCGTCTCGTTCACCACCCCGTCCAGGTACTCCAGCGCGGGCAGGTCGGCGGCCTCGACCGGCCGGTCGCCGACCACCTCGGCCACCTCCCGCCGCGCCCGCTCCTCGGCCTGCGGATGGGCCAGCAACGCGTGCACCGCCCACGCCATCGCCGCGCTGGTGGTGTCGTACCCGGCCGAGATCAGGCTGATGACCTGGTCCTGGAGCTCCTGGCGGGTCAGGCCCGCGCCGTCCTCGTCGCGCGAGGCCAGCAGCATGCCCAGCACGTCGTCGTACTCGCCGCCCTCGCGCAGCCGCCGCTCGATCTCCTCGTCCACCCGCCGGGCGACCAGCGCCCGCGACGCCGCGACGCGCCGCATGTAGGGGTTGGGCACCGACCGCAGCACCATCTGCAGCACGAAGTTGCGGTCGACGGCCGCGAGCGCGACCTGCAGCCGCCGCCCGATCACCTCGCTGTCGGCGGCGAGCCGGTCGCCGAACAGCACCTCCACCGTGCTGCGGCGGATCACCGCGCGCAGCTCGGCGTAGGCGTCCAGCGTCCGGCCGGGGCGCCAGGACTCCAGCGCCGCGTCGGTGTTGGCCGCCATCCGCGCCACGTACCCGGCGACGCGCCGGTGGTGGAAGGCCGGCTGCACGAGCCGGCGCCGCCGCCGGTGGTCGGCGCCGTCGCTGACGATCAGCGCGGTCTCCCCGTTCACCGGCACCAGCAGGTCGAACGCCTCCCGCCAGCGGAACAGGCCGGAGTTGGCGAACACGAACGCGTTGGCGTCGGGGCCGAACAGGTGCACGAACGGCATCCGGCGCGTCCCGACGACCGCGACCGGGCCCGCCTCGGCGTGCAGGCGCAGCAGGCTCGCGCACGGGTTCCTCGTGAACCCGATCCCGTGCCGGACCGTCAGCGACGGCGAGGGGCCCCGCGCCCTCCCGCCCGCCGTGCGGGCCTTGCGGGGACGGGGCGCGCGTACCGGGGTGTCGGGTGCCACGCGCCCCACTATCGCACGCCCCCCGCCGTCCCGGCGCCGGGCGCGGTGGGAGGATGGGACCCGTGACGGACGACCGCGCGGAAGGGACGCCCCAGCCCAAGGCGGGCACGCAGACGGTGGACCGCTCCGTGGCGGTGCTGCGGTCCTTCGAGGACGCCGCCCGGCAGACCCCCACCGAGATCGCGCACCGCCTCGGCCTGTCGGTCAGCACCGCGCACCGCATCGTGGGCGCCCTGCACGCCACGGGGATGCTCGCGCAGGACCCCGCGACCGAGCGGTACTTCCTCGGCCCCACCACCGCCATCCTCGGGCGCCTGGCGCTGGAGCGGATGGGCTCGACCCTGCTGCAGCCCGAACTGACCGCGCTGCGCGACGGGACGGGCGAGGCGGTCAGCCTCGGCGTGCGGGCCGGCGACGAGGTCGCGGTGCTGCTGCACCTGCCGTCGGTCCATCCGCTGCGCTACGACCAGCCGCCCGGCGACCGCGACCCGATCCACGCGTGCGCGACGGGCAAGGCGCTGCTGGCCTTCGACGGCGACCCCGTCGCGATGGAGGAGCCGTACGCCCGCCACACCTCCGCCACCCTCACCACGCGCGCCGAACTGGAGGCCGACCTGCGGGGCGTCCGCGAACGCGGCTACTCCGTCAACGACGAGGAGCGGCTGGCCGGCGTCCGCGCCGTGGCCGCGCCGGTCCGCGACGGCGGCGGGCGCGTGTTCGCCGCCGTCGCGCTGCAGGGCCCCTCGGTGCGGTTTGGCGACGACCGGATGCCCGCCCTGGCCGAGGCGGTGAAGGCCGCCGCGAGCCGCCTCACCGACCTGCACCGCCACCTGGCCTGACCGCCACCTGTCCTGACCGCGGCTAGGGCCTGTTTTGTGGATCGTGGTTGAGCCAGAGGATGAGGCTGGCGATGGTGACCACGGCGCGGTAGTGGGCGGCGAGTTTGTCGTAGCGGGTGGCCAGGCCTCGGAAGCGTTTGAGCTGGTTGAAGCAGCGTTCGACGACGTTGCGGCGGCGGTAGCGGTCCCGGCTGAATCCGCAGCGGCGGTGTCCGCGCCGGGCGCGGGCAGCGAGCTGGTCGCTGCGTTCGGGGATGGTGTGCGGGATGCGCCGCCCCCGAAGGTAGTCGCGGATGATGCGGGTGGAGTAGCCCTTGTTGGCGATCAGGTGCCCGGGCCGGGTGCGCGGTCGGCCCGGTCCGGTCCGAGGGATGGCGATGGCTTCGACGACCTCGATCAGCCGGGTGCAGTCGTTGATGTTGCCGGCGGTCACGGTGAAGGCCAGCGGCAGGCCGCGCCCGTCGCAGGCCAGGTGGATCTTTGTGGTCAGTCCGCCGCGGGATCGCCCGAGTGCCTGCCCGCCGGCCGGTGATGTCGGGTTCGTCCCCGACCGTTCCCCTTTTTGCGGGCGCCGGCGGCGTGCTGGTGGGCGCGCACGATGGTGGAGTCCACGCACACCGCCGACCAGTCCACCACCCCGATCGCGTCATCGTGGACCTGGACGTGCGCCAGCAGCCGCTCCCACGTCCCGTCCGCGCTCCAGCGGCGGAACCGCTGGTAGAGCGTCTGCCACGGCCCGTAGCGTTCGGGCACGTCCCGCCAGTCCGCACCGGTCCGGACCTTCCACAAGATCCCGTTGATCACCTGCCGGTGGTCACGCCACCGCCCACCAGGCCCCGAAGCGACCGGCAGCAACGGCTCCATCCGGGCCCAGGCCGCATCGGTCAACTCATGTCGCCGCACCATGGCCACCATCAAGCCACAAACCAAAGATCCAGATCCGCAAAACAGGCCCTAGCCCGTCGCGGCGGAGGCGGCGGCCAGCTCGTCCAGCAGCGCCGCCACCGCGGGCGGCCG
>NZ_JBFARL010000258.1:0-9802 GCF_040674655.1 Actinomadura sp. NPDC049753
GACCGCCGGGGTCCGCGGCATCGCCGCCGGAGCCGGACGAGTGGCCAGGAGGAAGCTCGGTGACACGTGACCTCGGGGCGGCCTCGCTGGGTGAACGCGACGGCCAGCAGGCCGGTCGAGCCGAGGACGACCCCGGTGGCCGCGGCCGCGATGGCCGGCGCGAGCGGGAACACCCGCACGCGGCCCGCGCGGCGGTGCGTCCCCGTCCGCGGCGCCGCCGCCGGGGAGGCGATCATCCCGGCGGTTCCGGCGGCGATGAGGAGGGCCCCGAGGGCGACTCCGAGGGAGGGGGCGGCGACCGCGGCGAGCACTCCCGCCAGGAGCGGGCCGGTCACGAAGACCAGTTCCTCCGACACGGTGTCGAGGCTGTAGGCGCGCCGCAGGAGCGGTCCGTCCGGCAGGAGGGCGCTCCACAGCGTCCGCATGACGACGCCGACCGGGGGTGCGGTGACGCCGGCGGCGAGGGCCAGGACGGTGAGGAGCGCGATGGGGGCGCCCGGCCGTGTGGTCAGCACGGCCAGGGTGGTGAGGACGAGAGCGTAGGCGGCGGCCATCGGGGCCATGATGCGGCGCGGTCCGTGCCGGTCGATGAGTGCGGCGCGGACCGGTGAGGCGGCGGAGACCGTGAGGCCGAGCAGGGCCAGCAGCCCGCCTGCCTGGGCGTAGGAGCCTGTGGACGCCGTGAACGCCAGCGTGAGGGACAGGTAGAGGGTCCCGTAGGACAGGCGTGCCAGGAACGCGAAGGCGAACGTGCGGGAGGCGTGGGGGGTGCGCAGCACGGCCGCGTAGGACGATGTCACGGAGCAGTTCCTCAGAGGGGGTTACGGGGGCGCCGGAAGCCGCCACCGCAGGAGCGGCGGCGGGGGCGTCTACCCGTAGAGGGGGAACTGCATGGCCCGATCGTAACGTGCACCCGGCCCACGCGAAATCCCGTCGGCCGCGCCGCGGCGGTGGAACGCGATCGTCAGTGCGTGATGGCGGGGCGCTTCGGCGGTGCGCCCAGTGCGGCGCACGCCTCCGGAGGCCTTCGGGTCACGCGCTCCATTCGCGGCGGCGGGCTTCGGCGAGGGCGATGGCGGTGGCGACGGCGACGTTGAGGGAGCCGACGCGCCCGATCTGGGGGATGTAGGTGACGGCGTCGGCGGCGCTGAGGAGGGCGGGGGAGCAGCCGTGGTCCTCGCTGCCGATGGCGAGGCACAGGTCCCCGTCGAGGGGCGCCTCGTGCAGGGGCAGGGCGTCGGCCGTCAGCTCCACCGCGACGAGGCGCAGGCCCTCCTTGCGGACGGCGGCGGCGGCCTCGGCGGCGGTGCCGGCGTGCTCCCAGGACACGAGGCGCTCGGTGCCGAGGGCGGTCTTGGCGACGTTGCGGTGGGTGGGCGGCGTGGCGTTGCCGGCGAGCCAGAGGTGCTCGACGCCGAACACGGCGGCGCTGCGGATGATCGAGCCCATGTTGAACGGCTGGGTGACCGATTCGACGAGCAGGTCGACGCGGGCGCCGGTGCGGCGGCGCCAGTCGCGGTTGAGGCGCTTGACGTCGGTGGGGCGCAGCTGGCGGCGTCCCTGCGCGGGGTCGGGGGTGCTCATCGGGTGTGGCCTTCCGTGCGGGGTGCGACGCGCAGGACGCGGTAGGCGGACCGGGAGGCGATCCGCTCGGTGGGGAAGCCCTGGGCGGCGAGCCACTTCTGGAGGGAGTCGGAGCCGAGGTGCTTCTGGACGACGAGGTGGGCGAGGCCGCCGGGGGCCAGGCGGGGGAGCCAGGTGAGGAGGAGGTCGTGCAGGGCGGCCTTGCCGATGCGGATCGGGGGGTTGGACCAGATCGCCGCGAACCTCAGCCCGGGATCGGCGTCATCCGCCAGAGTGAACCTTACATTGTCAAGGCCCGCGGCGTTGGCGTTACTCTCCGCCATGGCCAGCGCCTTCCGGTTCACATCCACTCCCAGAACACTCGCCTGAGGCGAGCGCTTGGCCATGGTGATGGCGATGGGGCCGTACCCGCAGCCGAGATCGAGCAGGTCACCGGCCGCCGGGGGCGGGGGGACGGTCTCCAGGAGCACGCGGGTGCCGGGGTCGACGCGGTCGGGGGAAAACATGCCGCTGTCGGTGTCGAGCCGCAGGTGCAGGTCCGGTAGGACGAGGTCGACGGTGCGGCGGCGGGCGGCGGCGCCCGGCCGCTCCGCGAAGTAGTGTTCCCCCACGTTCGCCGACCGTATCAGCGTTCGAGGCCGCCGGTGCCGTGCGCGCGGTCAGGGGAGCCGGGAGAACCAGGCGAGCGACACGCCGCCGGCGGCGAAGGCGAACAGCAGCGCGATGCCGACGTAGCGGGCGGCGACGTCGCGGTGCTCGGTCCTGAAGCCGAGAGAGGTGCCGATGTTGGCGTACACCTCGCGGAGCTGGTCGGCGTCGGCGGCCTCGTAGGCCTTGCCCTCGGTGCTCTCCGCGAGGCTCTTGAGGGTCTCCTTGTTGACCGAGACGCTGGTGGTCTCGCCTTCGATGTCGACGGTGCCGTAGGGGGTGCCGAAGGCGATGGTGGAGACCGGGACGTGGGCGAGGCGGCTGGCGTCGACGGCCTCCTGCACCGAGCGTCCGGTGGTGTTGTCGCCGTCGGACAGCAGCACGATGTGGGCGGGCGGCGGGTCCTGGCGGGCCTGGGCGTCGAAGGACCGGACGGCCTGCAGGGAGGTGAAGACCGCTTCGCCGATGGCGGTGCGCTTGGCCAGGACGAGCTGGTCGAGGGAGGCGATGGCGGCGTCGCGGTCGGCGGTCGGGGCGGCGATGAGGTTGGCGTTGCCGGCGAAGGCGACGACGCCGACGTTGAAGCGGCGGGGCAGGTCGCCGATGAAGCGCTTGGCGGCGGCCTTGGCGGCGTCGAGGCGGCTGGGGGAGACGTCCCTGGCCATCATGGACAGCGACACGTCGACGGCGACCACGATGGTGGCGCGGTCGCGGGGGACCTTGACGGCGGTGGCGGGGCGCGCGAACCCGAACATCATGAAGGCGATCATGATGAGGAACAGGACGGCCGAGACGTGCCGGCGCCAGCCGGGGCGGCGGGGGGCGACCTGGGAGAGCAGCGCGAGGTTGGTGAACCGTACGGCGTACCGGCCGCGGCGCAGCTGCAGGAGCAGGTAGGCGGCGGCCAGGAGCGGCAGGAGGCCGAGGAGCCAGAGGCGTTCGGGTGACAGGAAGGTCATGGGCGCACTCCCGCGGTGGTGACGGGCCGGCCTGCGGCGCGGCGCTGGCGGAGGGCGAAACGGGCGACGTCGGCGATCCAGTCGCGGTCGGTGCGCAGGACGAGGTGGTGGGCGCCGCAGCGGCGCAGGGCGGCGCGGGTGCGGTCGCGCTGGGCGGCGGCAGCGGCGGCGTAGCGTTCGCGGACGCGGCGGCTGAGGACGATCTCGTGGACGGTGCCGGTCTCGGGGTCGGTCATCTCGACGAGGCCGACGTCGGGCAGGTCGAGTTCGCGGGGGTCGATGATCTCGATGGCGAGGACCTGGTGGCGGGTGGTGAGGCGGCGCAGGGGGCGTTCCCAGGCGGGCTGGCCGTGGGGGCCCTCGCCGGTTTCGGCGCCGTCGGGGGTGAGGAAGTCGGAGATGACGACGCGCAGGCCGCGGCGGGTCTGGCCGCGGTCGAGGGCGGTGAGGGAGGCGGCGAGGTCGCGGGGCGGGGCGGTGGCGCCGGTGCGCGGTCCGGTGCGGTCGTCGGCGGACTGGGCGTCGAGGACGGCTTGGAGGAGGGAGTACATGGCGGCCTTGCCGGGGCGGGCGGGCCAGCGGCGCATGCCGTCGTCGTGGAGGAGGTAGGCGCCGACGCGGTCGCCGAGGCGGACGGTGAGGAAGCCGACGGCGGCGAGGGCGGCAACGGCGAGGTCGCGTTTGATCATGGTGCCGGTGCCGAAGTCCATGCTGGGGGTGAGGTCGACCAGGGCCCAGGCTTCGAGTTCGTGGTCGGCGATGAGGTCGCGGACGTGGGGGGTGGTGGTGCGGGCGGTGACGGCCCAGTCCATGTGGCGGACGTCGTCTTCGCCGGGCTGGTAGAGGCGGGCTTCGGCGAGTTCGGTGCCGGGGCCGGGGAGCAGGCCGAGGTGTTCGCCGTTGAGGAGGCCGTCGAGGCGGCGGGTGACCTGGAGTTCGAGTCGGCGCAGGGTGCGTTCGGGGGCGAGGTGGGCGAGTTTGCCGCTGCGCCGGCGCCGGGGGGTCATGCGGTGGTCACCGCCGCCGCGCCGTGGTTCCAGACGACGCGGGGTGGGGGGACGGCGGCGAGGATCTGGTTGATGACGTCGCCGGTGTCGATGCCGTCGGCGAGGGCGTCGAAGGTCAGGACGATGCGGTGGGCCATGACGTCGCGGGCGACGGCGCGGACGTCGTCGGGCAGGACGTAGTCGCGGCCGGCCAGCAGGGCGAGGGCGCGGGCGGCGGAGGCGAGGCCGAGGGTGGCGCGGGGGCTGGCGCCGATGTCGATGACGCCGCGCAGGTCGGGGAGGCGGTACTGGTCGGGTTCGCGGGTGGCCATGACGAGCCGGACGATGTAGTCGGCGATGAGTTCGTGGACGGAGATCTCCTGGGCGGCGCGCTGGAGGCCGGCGAGGCGGTCGGTGTCGAGGATCTGGGCGGCTTCGGGGGGGTCGACGCTCATGCGCTGGAGGATCTGGAGTTCCTCGTGGGCGGCGGGGTGGTGGACGTCGACCTTCATGAGGAAGCGGTCGCGTTGTGCTTCGGGGAGGGGGTAGACGCCTTCGGACTCGATGGGGTTCTGGGTGGCGAGGACGAGGAAGGGGCGGGGGAGGGGGTAGGTGTTGCCGCCGAGGGAGACCTGGCGTTCGGCCATGACCTCCAGGAGGGCCGACTGGACTTTGGCGGGGGCGCGGTTGATCTCGTCGGCGAGGACGAAGTTGACGAAGACGGGGCCGAGTTCGACGTCGAACTGTTCGGTGGAGGGGTGGTAGATGCGGGTGCCGACGATGTCGGAGGGGACGAGGTCGGGGGTGAACTGGAGGCGGGCGAAGGTGCCGCCGACGACGCGGGCGAGGGTGCCGACGGCGAGGGTCTTGGCGACGCCGGGGACGCCTTCCAGGAGGCAGTGGCCGCGGGCGAGGAGCGCGACGATCATGCGTTCGACCATGTGCTCCTGGCCGACGATGACCTTCTTGACTTCGGCGAGGGTGTACTGCAGGAGGACTGCGGCCTCGTCGACGTCGGTGGCGGCGATGGTCATGTGGGTGTCCCTCACTTGTCCGTCGTGTGCCCTGTCCTCGTGCGTCGGGATGGGGTGCCTTACGACCCTACGCGATCACTTGTACCCGTTGGCCGGGGATACGTGCGTGCGGAGCGTGATCGGTTCGGGGGTGCGGGCGGGGGGTGTTCCGGGGCCGATCGTAGGGCGTGGTTGTTAGTGTTGCGGCCATGTCGAGGCCGTTGCCGCCGGGTGATCCCGCTCAGTTGGGGCCGTTCCGTCTGTCGGCGCGTTTGTCGGAGTCCGCTGCCGGGATCGTGTTCCTGGGGGTGGACGGCGAGGGGCGCCGGGCGAGTGTGGCGGTGCTGAACCGGGGTGCGGCGGGTGATGCGGCGGCGCGGGACCGGTTCCGTGCGGCGATCAATGCGGCGGTGCCGGGGCCGGGGCGCGTGCCGGGGGGCGCTGGTTTGGGTGAGGGGGCGCCGGTGGTGGCGGCGCAGCCGGATGGGCCGGCGCCGTGGGTGGCGACGTCGTATGAGGCGGATCGTGTGGGGGCGGAGCGGTTCTTGGAGCCGGTGGCGTTCCAGGGGTCGGCGCGCGGGTGGTGGGGCGGGCGTCGGCGTGGTCCGCAGTTCCAGCCGTATTGGCTGGGGTCGGGTGAGCCGGCGTTGGAGGGGCCTCGGCCGGTTTCGGGTGGGGGTCCGGTTCCGGTGGGGGAGCGGGCGCCTGAGCGGAGTCTGGTGGCGGCCGTGGTGGGGTTGGCGGCGGCGTTGCTGGTGCTGGCGTTGTTGATGGGTGTGTTGTTCGCGTGTCAGCCGGTGGCGAAGGAGCCGCCGCCTCCGCCGCCGGAGCCGACGCCGTCGATTCGGGTGCCGGAGCGGTCTCCGACGACGCCGGCTCCGTCGCCGTCGGTGCCGCCGAGTTCGCCGGGTCCTTCGTCGCCTGCGCCTTCGCCGTCGTCGGGTTCGGGTGGAGGGGATGGCGCTCCCCTGTAGGGGTTTGGGGCGGTGTGTTCGCCTGTGCGGAGAAGGCCGCTTGTGTAGGGAAAAGGGCGTTGCGTGGTGGTGCGGCGGGCGGACAGCATGGGGGGATGCTGGAGAGTCTGCTCGCGTTCGCGGGCGCGGCGGTGCTGATCGCGTTGGTGCCGGGGCCGAGCACGGTGGTGATCATGCGTCAGTCGCTGCGGTCGGGTCGGCGCGCGGGGCTGGCGGCGGTTCTGGGCAACGAGACGGGCGTGCTGCTGTGGGGGGTGGCGGCGGCGGTGGGGCTGTCGGCGCTGCTGGCGGCGTCGCGGCTGGCGTATGAGGGGTTGCGGGTCGCCGGTGCGGTGGTGCTGGTGTGGTTCGGGGTGCGGGCGCTGTGGGGTGCGCGCCGTGGCGGCCCGGCCGCGGCGGCCGCGGGGGAGGATCTGCGTGTTGAGCGGGGCGGTGCGGGGGCCGGGGCGTCGGGGTGGCGGTCCTACCGGCTGGGGCTGGTGACGAATTTCGCCAATCCGAAGGCGGGGGTGTTCGCGGTGTCGTTCCTGCCGCAGTTCGTGCCGGAGGGGTGGCCGGTCGCGGCGGTGCTGGTGGGGTTCTCGGTGCTGTGGGCGCTGATCGACCTGGTCTGGTACACGGCGGTGGTGTGGCTGGTGGGGTCGGCGCGGCGGGTGCTGGGGCGTCCGGTCGTGCGGCGGCGGCTGGACCAGGTGTCGGGTGTGGTGCTGGTGGGGCTGGGCGTGCGGTTGGCGGCCGAGGTGCGCTGAGGGGTGCGCTGAGAGGTGCGCTGAGGGGCCTGCCGGTGCCGGGCTGTCGGTGTGGTGGGGGCGGCCGATTTGGCACTATCTCATGATCGCTTTTGGGGGCGGGCGTCGTAGCCTGGGGCGGTGACCGCACTGGATGGCCTCGCCGACCGCTATGTGGACGAGTTCGCCGCGCTGGACCCGTGCCTGGCGGCGATGATGGGGATCGCCGGGCAGGACCCGCGGCTGACCGACTACGGCCCGGACGGGGTGGAGGCGCGTGCGGAGCTGACGCGGCGGACGCTGGCGGAGCTGGGCCGCGTGCCCGTGCGGGGCGAGGCGGAGCGGATCGCGGCGGCGGTGCTGCGGGAGCGTCTGGAGGTCGAGGCGGCGCTGGACGAGGCGGGGGTGCGGGAGCAGTTCCTGGACACCACCGACGGGCCCGTCCAGCGGCTGCGGATGGCGCTGGAGCTGCTGGACCAGGGGGCGGACACCGACTGGGAGGCCGTCCGCGCACGGATGGCGGCGCTGCCGGGGGCCCTGGCCGGGCTGCGGGCATCGTTGCGGCGGGCGTGCGGGCGGGGCCGGGTGGCGGCGCGGCGGCAGGTGCTGCGCAGTGCCCGCGAGTGCGTGGACACTCCGGCATATCTGGCGGGTCTGGCCGGGCGGTACGGGGACGGGCCGCTGCGGGGCGCTTTGGAGGAGGCGGCGTCGGGGGCGTCGGCGGCGCTGGAGGAGTTCGCGGCGTTCCTGTCGGGGGAGCTGGCGGCGCGGGCGCCGGAACGGGACGCGCTGGGCGCCGACCGGTACCGGCTGGGGGTGCGGGACTTTCTCGGAACGGACCTGGATCTGGCCGAGACGTACGCGTGGGGCTGGGAGGAGCTGGCGCGGGTCGAGTCGGAGATGGCGGGGGCGGCGCGGGAGATCCTGCCGGGTGAGCCGCTGCCGGCGGTGATGGCGGCGCTGGACGCCGATCCGGCGCACCGGGTGGGGGGCGCGGATGCGTTCCGGGGGTGGATCCAGGAGCTGGCGGACCGGGCGATCGCCGATCTGGACGGGGTGCACTTCGACATTCCGGGGCCGCTGCGGCGGATCGAGTGCCGGATCCCGCCGGTGGAGGCGGGGATCTACTACCTGGCGCCGGCCGAGGACCTGTCGCGTCCGGGGACGGTGTGGTGGACGGTGCGGGACCCGTCGGCCGACATCGTGACGTGGACGGTGCCGACGACGATGTTCCACGAGGGGGTGCCGGGTCACCATCTGCAGCTGGGGGTGACGACGCTGAACCGGGGGCTGAACCGGTACCAGCGCGTGTCGAGCGAGCTGCATCCGGGGCATTGCGAGGGGTGGGGGCTGTACGCGGAGCGGCTGATGGACGAGCTGGGCCACTACCGGGATCCGGCGCACCGGCTGGGGATGCTGGCGGGCGGGCAGCGGTTCCGGGCGGCGCGGGTGGTGCTGGACATCGGGTTGCATCTGGAGCTGCCGATTCCGGCGGGGGCGGGGTTCCACGAGGGGGAGCGGTGGACGCCGGAGCTGGGTTTCGAGTTCCTGCGGGGGCGCATGGGGCCCGATCCCGATTCGGCGGTGGCGTTCGAGATCGACCGGTATCTGGGGCGTCCGGGGCAGGCGATCGCCTACAAGCTGGGGGAGAAGGTCTGGCTGGAGGCGCGGGAGGCGGCGCGGCGCCGGGAGGGCGCGGGTTTCGATCTGAGGGAGTTCCACCGGCGGGCGCTGGATCTGGGGCCGATGGGTCTGGACCGGCTGCGCGCGGAGCTGGCGCGGTCGTGAGGGACGGTGCGGCGGGGGACCCGGGGTCTGAGGCGGGCCTGGCGGTGCGGCGGGGGACCCGGGGAGGACCGGGCGGGCACGTCGGATCAGGGCGGGCTCGTGAGGGGCCGGCGCGGTGTCAGACGGGTTCGGAGGGGTTGAGGCGGGCTCGGGCGTGGCTTTCCAAGGTTTCGACGCCGGTTTCGCGGAGCCAGCGCCGCTGGTTGGAGTGCTGCCAGCCGGGCTGGGGGGTGTCGGCCGGGCTCAGGACGCCGGCGCCCGCGGCGTCGCCGACCACGGAGTCGGCGATGTCGTCGGATCTGCCGATGTGGCAGGCGCGCTCGTCACCGGGTTCGACGATGGTCTTGTGGTAGCGGGGCGGCCACTGCAACAGCAGGCGGCGGCCGCACGTGGGACAGGCCCATTCCTCCAGTCCGGTTTCCCCGGTCTGGACGCGGCGCAGCTCGTGGGTCCGGTACAACTTGCCTCTCCTCGCCGGTCGGCTGAGTTCCGGCCAATGTTCGTGCGTTAGTGATTTCCCGCGCTCAGCAGGTTAAACGACACGGCAACCGTCTTTAAGGTCGGAGATCCGCCACGCTCGGCATGTCCGTAACCCGGGTCTGCTGGCGGTGACGGCGGCGGCCCGGCCGGACCGCGCCCACTACATCGGGGCCCACTACATCGGGGCGCGGCATCAGGTGAGGGCGCTGCGCACGGCCTGGCCGATCCGCGCGACGGCCTCGGCGGGGCGGCGCGCAAACGCCCCCCACCCGAGGAAGCCGTGGTCCAGGCCCGTTCCGGGAACGAGCACGACCGGCACCCCGGCCTCCCGCAGCCGCGCCGCGTGCGCCTCGGCCTGCGGGCGCAGCCGGTCGTGCTCGGCGGTCGCGACCACCGCCGGGGGCAGGCCCGACAGGTCAGGGTCCAGCAGCGGCGACACCCGCGGATCGGTGCGGTCGGCGCCGCGCAGGTAGGCGTCCAGGGCGCGGCCGATGCCCGAGGGCGGGAACCGCAGCCCGTCGGGGTCGGGCAGCGGCGGCGGGACGTCGCGCAGGTCCAGCGCCGGGTACAGCAGGACCTGCAGTGCGGGCCGGGCCGGTCCCGCGGCGCGCAGCAGACCGGCGGCCGCGGCGGCGAGCTGGC
>NZ_JBFARL010000259.1:0-9781 GCF_040674655.1 Actinomadura sp. NPDC049753
ACATCGTGCGAGCCTTCATGTCCAACTCCTACTGACGGCGGAATCGTGACACCCCCTATACCCGCCCTCGCCGCCTCAATCCGCGCGCGTGCGCGCGGCCCGGCTGGACCGGCGGGCCGTCGCCGCGGAGAGCGCGGGCGCGGACAGCGCGGCGACGAGACCGGGCACGGTCATCGCCAGCCCGGCCGTGCCCGCGGACACGCCGAGGTCCGGGCCGATCGAGGTCAGCAGGCCGACCGGCAGCATCTCGCTGGTGACGACGAGGAACGTGGCCGCGGCGACCGCGAGCACCGCCGGCCACCCCCGCCTCGGCGGGGGAGAGGAGGGAACCGTCATGTCCCCGACCCTGGCGGGCGGGCCGCGCCGGGAACAACGGCGAAGATCGCATCCTTGTATGAGCCGGACTCATCGATCGGGGGCGGGAGCGTGCCGGAACTGGAGACACGGGAGCTGGAGTGCTTCCTCGTCCTCAGCGAGGAGCTGCACTTCGGCCGGACCGCGGAGCGCCTCTACCTCTCCCAGAGCCGCGTCAGTCAGCTGGTGCGCGCCCTCGAACTGCGGATCGGGGCCCGGCTGGTGGAGCGCACCAGCCGCCGCGTCCGGCTGACACCGCTCGGAGCCGCCTTCCGGGACGAGCTCCGGCCCGCCTACGGGGCCCTCCTCGACGTCGTCGAAGGGGCCAGGAGCAGGGCGCGCGGTGTCGGCGGGGTGCTGCGGATCGGTTTCCTCGGGTTCCTGGACGAGGAACTGGCGGGTCTGGTCCGCGCGTTCCAGAGCGGCCACCCCGGCTGCGAGGTGCAGACGGTCGAGATGCCGCTGGCCGACCCGTTCGGGCCGGTCCTGGGCGGCGATGTGGACGCCGCGATCGTCCTGACCCCGGTGCGGGAGCCCGGCCTCGCCGTCGGCCCGGTCTTCTCCGAGGCCCCGCTGTGCCTGGCCGTCCCGGCCCGCCACCCGCTCGCGGACCGTCCGTCGGTCCGCGCCGAGGACCTGGCCGGGCACCCGCTGGTCAGGATCGCCGGCCCGGCGCCGCGGTACTGGCGCGACGCGCAGTCCCCGGCGCTGACGCCCGGCGGCGCCGCGATCCCGTCCGGACCGGCCGTCAGCACGATCCAGGAGGCCCTCGCGATGGTCGCCGCCGGGCGCGGCGCGATGCCGCTGTGCGTCCCGACCGCCCGCCGCCACGTGCGGGGCGACGTCGTCTTCATCCCGCTCACCGGCCTGCCCGACTCGGCGCTCGCGCTCGTCTGGCATCGGGACCGCGCCACCGCCCGGCTCCGCGCCTTCGCCGGGACCGTTGCCGCGGGCGTCCGCGGCTAGGCGTTCTGGGGTTCGGGCTCCTCCGTGAGGCCGCGGGTCTTCATGGCGTGCAGGACGAGGTCGATGAGGACCTCCTTGCAGGAGCCGAGGCTGCGGGCGTCGCAGAGCATGACCGGGACCTTGGGGCCCAGGTTGAGGGCCATCTGGATCTCCGCGAGGTCGTAGCGCTGGGCGCCCTCGAAGCAGTTCACGGCGACGATGAACGGGGTGCCGCGTCGCTCGAAGTAGTCGACGGACGGGAAGCAGTCCGACAGGCGGCGGGTGTCGGCGAGAACGACCGCGCCGAGCGCGCCGAGCGAGACCTCGTCCCACATGAACCAGAAGCGCTCCTGGCCGGGCGTGCCGAACAGGTAGAGGACGTACTCGTCCCGCATCGTGATACGGCCGAAGTCCATCGCGACCGTGGTCGTCTGCTTGCGCTCCACCCCGGAGATGTCGTCGACGCCGACGCTCTCGTCGGTGAGCAACTCCTCGGTGCGCAGGGGGCTGGTCTCCGAGACCGTGCCCACCATCGTGGTCTTGCCGACCCCGAAACCGCCCGCGATCACGATCTTGACCGCGGTGGGGAGCCGGCGGGCGCGCACGCCGCGCCTAGAGGGCCCGGAGACCATCGATCACCGCCTTGTAGAGCCTGATGTCGTGCATGTCCGCCTCCGGTTCGGGCTCCTGAAGGGAGACGAATCCCTTGTCGAGCAGGTCGCCGAGCATCACCCGGACGGTCGCCACGGGCAGATCGAGATGGCCGGTGATCTCGGCCACCGACATCACCGCCTGGCAGAGCCGGATGATGGCCAGGTGCTCGGGTCCGAGGCCGATCGCACCTTCCGGCTCCGGTCCGACCGCCACCACCAGGGTGATGAGGTCGAACTTGCCGCGGGTCGGCTCGATGCGGCCGCTGGTCATCACGTAGGGCCGCACCATCGGACCGGCGTGCTCGTCAAGGAACCGGTCGTCGACCGGCGGGCGCGTCGCGGCCTCGTCCGCCCAGGGCTCCTGGACGGGGTCCTCGGGGGGCATCATGCCGGGCGCCCCTCCTGCGCGGACTCCGAACGCGACGGGGAGGTGAGGTGGTGCCCCATGGCCGTGACGAGCATCGCCATCTCGTACGCGGTGAGGCCGACGTCGACCTCCTCGGTGGCCAGGACGGCGAGGCACGCGCCCTTGCCGGCGACCGTGACCAGCAGGAACGCCGACGCCATCTCGACGATCGTCTGCCGGACCGGGCCGCCGCCGAAGCGGGTCCCGGCGCCCTTGGCGAGGCTCTGGATGCCGGCGGCGACGGCGGCGAGGTGCTCGCCGTCGTCCTGCGTCATGCCCTCGGACGACGCCATGAGCAGGCCGTCCGCCGACAGCACGACCGCGCTGCGGGCGTGCGGCAGCCGGTGGACGAGGTCGTCCAGCAGCCAGCCCAGATCGGAGGAGGAACCGGTCTTCTGCGTCACTGATCTGCCTCGCCTTCCGCTGCGTTGGTGCCGAGGGCTTCCGCCGCGTCGACGCGGCCCCGCTGGGTGCCGCGCTGGTAGGAACCCATGATCCGCTGGATCTCCTCGGGGGAGCGGCCCGGGTCCTCCTGCTCGTCCTGCTCGTCGGCGACGACGGGCTCATCGGTGCGCAGGGGTTCGGCCAGGTTCGCCTGCGGCACACGGACGGGAAGACCGGACGGTGTTGTGGAGATGTCGGGCACGGGTGGCAGGTCCTCCGGCTCGATGGGGTCGGGACGTGCGCCGTCCGCGGGGTCGTCGTGCCGCGCGGGCGTGGGGGCCTCGGGCTCCGGCTCGGGGGCGGCGCCGCCGGGGGACCGCACGGGCAGCGGGTCCGCGGCCGGCGGGGGGACCGCGACGAGGGCGGGTCCGGCGTGCTGCGGGCCGGTGCCCCCCGGGGGGAGCGTCGTCGTGGGGGAGGCGGAGCGGACGGTGGCGCCGGACGCGGCGAGTGCCGCGGCGGGGCGCCGCACCTCCAGGCCGTTCGTGGTGGTGGTGCCGGCCGGGACCTGCGCCGGGCCCTGCTCGACGATCAGGTCCCTGGGGATGACGACGACGGCGGTGGTGCCGCCGTAGGCGGACCGCTTCAGCGAGACCTGAAGGTTGTAGCGCTCGGCGAGCTTGCTGACCACGAACAGGCCGAGCTGGACCGAGCTCTGCAGGTTGAAGTCGGGCGGGTCGGCGATCCGCGCGTTGATCTCGGCGAGCTTCTCGTCGGTCATGCCGAGCCCGCGGTCCTCGATGTCGATGGCGAAGCCGCTGGCGACCAGGTGCCCGCCGACCTGCACGATGGTGTCGGGCGGGGAGAACGACACGGCGTTCTCGATCAGCTCGGCGAGCAGGTGGGTGACGTCGCCGACCGAGCGTCCGGCCAGCTCGACCGGGCCGAACGGCAGCACGGTGACGCGGGTGTAGTCCTCGACCTCGCCGACGGCGGCGCGGACGACGTCCACCATCGGGACGGAGTTGCGCCACCCGCGGGCCGGGAGGGCGCCCGACAGCACGATGAGGTTCTCGGCGTTGCGCCGCATGCGGGTCGCGAGGTGGTCGAGCCGGAACAGCTCCTCCAGCTCCTTGGTCTCGATGTCGCGGCGGCGCTCCATCGCGTCCAGCATGGTGAGCTGCCGGTGCACCAGCGTCTGGGTGCGGCGGGCCAGGCTCAGCAGGACGTCCCGGATGCCGCGGCGCAGTTCCGCCTGCTCGACGGCGGTGCGGATCGCGGTCTCCTGGACGGCGTTGAACGCGCGGCCCACCTGCCCGATCTCGTCGGTGCCGAACCGCAGCGGCGGCGCCTCGACCTCGACGTCCACCTTCTCGCCGTGCCCGAGCCGCTCGACGACGCCGGGCAGCCGCTGCTCGGCCAGCTCCCACGCGGCGCCGCGCAGCCGTTCCAGCTGCCGGACGAGCGCGCGCGCCGTGGTGATCGACACGACGATGGACGCGATGACCGCGAGGAGACCGAGGCCACCGGCGAGCAGCAGCCGGATGATGACCCAGGTGGCGATGGGAGTGGCGCGCTCCACCAGCCGGTCGCCGGCGTCCTGGATGGACTTGCGCATCTGGGCGAGCGCGGGCTCGGTCGCGTTGCGCCACTGCTCGGCGGTCATGCGGGGGCGCTGCGCCTTCGTCCGCTGGAGGAGCATGTCCTCCAGGGCGCTGACGGTGGTGAGGCGCTTGTTGGCGTTCAGCTCGTCCCAGGCCTGCCGGTCCGCGCCCTCCAGGTCGACCAGGGCGCGGTCGTAGTTGAGGCGCCGGGCGCCGACGGCCTTGGCGATGTCGATCTGGTCTGCCGGGGTGATCCGGCCGGACGCGAGGACGCCGGCGACCAGCGCGTCCTCCTGGGACAGCAGCTCCCAGGACCGGTTGACGGCGATCTCCGCGCGCAGGTCGGAGGTGAACCCCTTGTCGTCGAGCGTCGTCGTCCCGTCGTACATGTGGAAGATCGACTCGATGGTGTCGGAGTAGGCGTCGATGATGTGCCGGCGGTCGAAGGCGCCGGCGTCGATCGAGCGGCGGTCGCCGTCGAGCCGGCCGAGCAGCCGGACCATCGCGTCGAGCCGCTGGTCCATCTCGTCGTCGGCGGCGCGGCGGACCGAGCCGCTGCGGGCCTTCTCGACGACGATGGCCCGCTCCTTGTCGGTGCGGGCGCGCTGGGCGGCGAGCAGGTCGGGCCGCCGCTGGCCGGACGCGAGCATGGTCACGGTGAGGCGGCGCTCCTGCTGCAACTCGACGAGCAGCGGGTCGCTCGGGGCCACGACGCTGTCCAGGGTGCTCACGAAGAGCAGGTTCACGCCCTCGCGCAACGTCACCCAGGCGGCGAAGGCCCACAGCGCGGTCAGCGAGACCAGCAGGGCCGCAATCTTGGTCCGCAGCCGTGAGTTGCGGAAACGCATTATGATCGCCCCAACAATTGTCAAGGGTGCCTGCAATGCGAGGTCTTGGGGCCCGGCTGCGAGGCACTGGTGGCGGTGAGAGCGGGTAGCGCTATGCCGGGTGATCGGCAAGGCACCGGTGAACCTTACCAACGCCACCAAACCCACTCAAGGTGAATGGTTTCCGGCCCAGGTGTACAAGCAGGTCACCCTCGGACGGAGTGGTGAAATTCACCGCACTGAAACACTCGTGTCACGACGTGCCAGACGAAGGGCGCCCAGGACCGCCGCCCGCACGATCGTCGTTGGGCGGTATAGGTCTTTATCGTGCCAAAGAGGCGGCTTGCCGGAGTCAACGTCGCCCGGACCGCCGGTCAGGGTGCCGGGCGCGCTCCGCAGGGCCGCCCTGAGGTGGGCGCGGCCCCGCCGGACCGCTCGCTCCGCCGCCTCCCGCACCGCCGGGTCGGGCGCGGCGCCCCTGGACGGGCGGGCCAGGGTCAGGATGTGCACGGCGTAGGCCGTCTCCTCGGCGGTCCCGCACCAGCGCCCCCAGGAGCCGTCGGGGCGCTGTTCCCCCAGCACCCACTCGACGGACCGATTCACGGCGTCCGCCGATTCCGGGCCGCCGAACTCGGCCAGCGCCAGGGCGGCGCAAGCGGTCGCGTAGAGCGGCGAAGCATGCCACCTGTCCTGCCAGCGGCCGTCGTTCAACTGCTCGCCGATGAGCCAGGACGCCGCTTTTCGCGCGCTCGCCGCGTAACGGCCGGCCGGTCCGGCGCCGCTGCACTCCAGGTAATGGCCGAACGCCTCAAGCACGTGCGCGTTGGTCGTGACGGACCGTCCGTTCTCGCCGGGCCAGCTACAGAAATGCGTGCTCGTTTCGTACTTCCACAGCAGGTCGGGCGGGTGCGGTTCACCGAGAAGCGACAACGCGTACAGCACGCCGGAACTGGTGTCGGCGTCCGGGGGCAGGCCGGTGCCGCCCGGCGCGCCGTCCTCGCCGAGCGACGCCCGCATCTGGGCGATCAGCTCCGGGGGGACGGCCGGCGCGAGCCCGGCGCGGGCCAGCCAACCGAGCACCCACCCGCGCTCGAAGTTGGTCACCGGGACGGCGACGGGAACGGGTCCTCCGTGCTGCTCGGCGGCGGCCTCCAGGTAGCGCCGCGCGGCCTCGTCACCGGGCCCGTCGACGTCGGGACCGCCGAGCCACGCGGCGGTGGCGGCGGTGGAGGCGCCGACGGTCGCGAACCGCCCCGGCCCGCCCGCCGCGGAGAGACCGCGGACTGCACGCGCCGGTTCCGGTAGCGGCACGGGACGGACCGAACCGGCCCGCCGCGCCGACGCCCCCGCGACCTCCAGGGCGTGCTGGACCTTCAGCGGCACGGCGCCGCCGTTCTCCAGGCGGGCCTTGGCGGCGGCGACGAACGCCCCGTCCATCCCGGCGGGCGGGGCCAGCCGTCCGCCCGTCCACCAGGCGGCGAGGGCGGGATCGTCGCGGAGCCGGTCGAGGTGCCCGTTGATCGCCTCGACGAGGGCCGGGGTGATGTGCTCGATGGCCGGCATGTCCGGGAAGTCGGCCGCGGCGGCGCCGGCGAGTCGCCGCGCGAGGGACCGCAGGGCGCGCCCGGCGCCGCGGACCACCTCGGCGACGTAAACGCCGGCGGGCCAGCGCCCACCCTCCGGGGCGAGCGCGGAGAGCAGCGCCTCGGTCGCGCTGAGGGTCGGGACGAGCGCGTAACCCGGGTCGGGCGGCCCCCAGCCGCCGTCGGGCCGCTGCGTGTCGAGAAGGAACCGGATCCTTGCGGCATGTCCGGTCAGCCAGGGGGCGAGGCTCACCAGCCGCCCGGTCTCGTAGACCGAGGGGGACGACCGCCCCCACGGGTGGCGGACGAGATCGTCCACCAGCGCGACGGCGGCCGCGTAAAGATCGTCGGGGTCGGGATCGGCGGCCTCGGCCGCCTCGGCCGTCTGCGGGCCCGCCTCCTCGACGGTCACAGCGACCCCCAGTAGTCGCTCAGCCCGTAGAAGCCCGTACTGAAGCCGATCTGCCGTTCGAGGTAGGCCACCGCCTCGGGGCAGTCGTCCCGCAGCGGCCCGACGCGGTCGCGGCAGCGGGCCACGATCTCGTCTATCCGCGCGGTGATCTGGGCACGTTCCACCCCGAGCATCTGCGCGTTCAGGTCGCCCCAGGTGACGTCCCGCTCGTAGGTGGCGAGATCGTTGAGCAGCCGCAGAACCTGCTGGACGTCCCGGCTCGCGGCCTGCAGCTCGCCGATGTGGTCGAGGACGCCCTGGTCGGCGTGCACGATCCAGTGCGAGATGTTGACCCAGGCCGAGCCGTAGTTGTCGGCGTTGTCCAGGTACTCGTCGAACGTCGGCCACGAGGCCACGTCGACCGACTTCCACGTCAGCTCGCGGGCCCCGGCGTGCAGCAGCCGCGCGAGCTGCGCCAGCCAGTCGTCGCGCAGCGCCGCGAAGGCGGGCGACCCGGCCGCCTCGTCCCGGATGTCGGCGAGGAACCGGGTGAGCCCGTCACCCGGCGCCGGCGGCGCCCCCTCCGCGACGGCGAGGCAGCGCCGGTTGATGTCGTCCACCTCGTCCCGGGACGTCGCGACATGGTCCACCAGCCAGTCCAGGCCGAAGATCCACAGCGAGGTGCGCGCCGCCATCCGGATCCCGGACGCGGTGAGCCACGGCGACCCGAACGCGTTCGCGCAGGCCACGGCGTTGAACAGGGTCTCGTCGATCGGCTTGGCGTCGAACAGGTCGGGATAGGTCTCCGCGCATTTCGCCAGGTCGCGAGCGCACTTCACGGCCTGCGCCATCACGGCGCCGTCGTGCCGCGCGCTCTGGAGGACGTCGGGCACCGCGGGGCCGCCGGGGCGCGGAGGCGCCCCCTCCGTCGCCGTCACGCGTCCCGCCCGACCGGGGTCAGCGTCATCTCCATCGACTCCCGCGGCCGCAGCGTCGCGCCGATGCGTGGCATGGCGGGGATCGCGTCGGACAGGGCCGGGCGGAACCGGCTCAGGATGCTCGTCAGGATCATCCGCGCCTCGACGTCGAACACGTGCCGGCCGATGCACTGGTGAGGGCCCCCGCCGAAGGGGAAGTAGGCGTAGCGGTGCCGCTTGCGCGAGTTCTCCGGCGTGAACCGCTCCGGGTCGAACTCCAGCGGACGCTCCCACACCGACTCCAGCCGGTGCGTGAGGAACGGGCTGATGAGCACCGGGTCGCCCGGCTCGATGTGCACGCCGCCGAGGATCGTCGGCGCGGTCGCCATGCGCGGGAACATCCAGCCCACCGGGTACAGGCGCAGCAGCTCCTGGACGACCTGCGACACGTACGGCAGCCTCGGAAGATGGTCCGGGCGGACGGGCTCGCCGCCCACCACGCCCTCGATCTCCCCGACCAGCCTGTCCAGGACCTCCGGGTGGTCGTGCAGCAGCGGCCACAGCCAGGTCAGCGCCAGCGTCGTGGTCTCGGTGCTGGTCGCGAACATCGCGAGCAGGTTGTCGCGGATCCACTTGTCGTCCGGCGGGGCGCCGTCCTCGGTCCGGGCCTGGCAGAGCGCGGTGAAGATGTCGCTGCCGTCGCCCGGATCGTCCCGGTAGCGCGCCACCAGGTCGAACAGGACCTCGTCCATCACCTGGACGGCGTCCTTGAACGCCCGGTCGCCCGGCATCGGGAGCACGCGGGGCAGGAACGGCAGCAGGAAGCGGACCGAGATCGACGTCGCGATCTGGTCGAACGTCGGGATCAGCTGGTTGGCCTCGACCGGGGAGATCTTGTCGCCGAACAGGACCTTGATCACGGTCTCGTTGACGATCCGGCTCATCTCCGGCAGCACGTCGATCGGCCGTCCCGCGCGGGCGGGCTCCTCCAGCTTGCCGACGGCGTCGTTGATCGCCTCCGCCATCAGCCCGGTGAGCCGGTTGACGTTGCGGGTGGTGAAGACCGGCTGCAGCACCCGCTTGCTGTGCTCCCACTCGGCGCCCTCGGACAGGATGCTGTCGCCCATCAACTCGCGCAGCGGCCTCCAGAACACCCCGTCCCGCTGGAAGATCTCCGACTCGCGCCGCAGGACCTGCTGGATGTGGTCGGGATGGGTGACCAGGTAGGGGTGGGACGCACCGAGGTCGAGCCGGATGAGCCGGCCGTCCCCCTCCGTGCTGATCCGCTCCAGTTGGCGAAGTGGGTCGCGGACAAAGCCGGCGACCGTGCGGTAAAGGGGGAAGTTCTTCGCCTTCTGGACTGGGACGGCGCCGACGTCAACGGACATTTACCGACTGCCCCTCGATGTTGAGTTGGAGTACCAGTGCTCGCGGTTGGCCGTTCCGGGGCATGGGGGGCGCCCGGGACGCACGGCGCCCCTCGCGGTGGGATGCCGTGAATGAGTGATTCGGGCTTTGTGGGAAGGTTGCGGTGTTATGTAGCTTTCTGTGGGAGTATCACATGATCAATTAACAACGGCAAGGCTTCGGCCGGTAGAAATCTCAACCTTTCCGACGTGACCCTTATCACTTGCTCGCTGTGTTGTCTCATTGTCCGAGTCGGCCTTACAGGCATGCCGAAGAGGCCCGCGAAAAGGACTTTCGCCGGCGGGAGAGA
>NZ_JBFARL010000260.1:0-9728 GCF_040674655.1 Actinomadura sp. NPDC049753
GCCCGCGTTCGGCGGCCTGACCGTCGCCCGCCACGGCACCGCCGAGCAGAAGCGCGAACTCCTGCCGAGGATCGCCTCCGGCGAGATCGATCATGCCTTCGGGCAGCCCGCCCCGCCCGGAGGCCCCGGGCCCGCCGAGGGGCCCGCCCTCGCCGGGAGGGACGTCCTTGTCGAGCGAGACGCCGCCGGCGGACGCGGTCTCGGCCCGCGTCCACTTCGCGGAGGGCTCCGGCGCGTGCCCGGTGATCCGCTCGGGGACGGTCCGCGCCACGGAGAGAAGGTCGACGCCCCGCGAGTGCGCGACCAGCAGCACCAGCCCGACCACCACCAGAGGCGCGATGGCGTCGGTGGGGACCCCGCCGAAGAGGCTGAACGCGACGCCCACGCACAGCAGCGCGCCGAGGATCGTCAGGACGGCCTGCCCGTCGAACCACCGCTTGAGCCACTGCTCGGCGAGCGACGACTCGCCCGGGCTCGCCGGCATCAGCAGCGCCGCCACGATGTAGAGGAAGATCCCCTGCCCGTGCGCGAGCGCGAGGACCGCGAACCCGACACGGAACACGACCGGGTCGATGCCGGTGTAGCGGGCGAGCCCCGTGCACACGCCGGCGAGCACCTTCCGCTCGGCGTCCCGCGAGAGCCTCCGGTAACCGCCCGCGGCCTGCCCGCCGGCGGCCCGCTCGCCCAGGCCGCCGAAGCCGCGCCCTCCGAGCCCGGACCCGGCAGCACCGGACTCGCCCACACCGGCCTCGCTCAGCCTGGGGCCGCCCGCGCCGGGGTCACCGGCGGCGGGCCCGTCCTCGGTGCGCCCGTGCAGGTCCTCGTTCTGGCCCTCTTTCTCGCCCATGCCAGTCATGGTCGCCTGCCCCGCGCGGCGCGCGGTATCGGGGACGTCCCTGATTCCGACCCTGAGACCGGCCCGGGGTGGGCCCCTGATGCGAAACATGTCCGGGCGTGTGACGATCGATGACGTGGGAGAACCTGGGGAAGGACGGCGGTGAGCCAGGAGACGGCGGAACGGCCGGCGGCGCCGCCGGGACCGGCGGGCGCGAGCCCCCTCGGGCCGGCCCGGTTGGAACGGGCGGCCGAAGGGCGGCTCGTCGCCGGGGTGGGCCGGGGTCTGGCCGTGCACCTCGGCGTGGACGTGTTCCTCGTCCGAGGCGCGTTCGTCCTGCTCACGATGGCGAGCGGGCTCGGTTTCGCCGCCTATGCCGCGTTCTGGATCCTCCTTCCCGTCCGGGAGAGGTCCTCGGCCGAGGCGGGCGGGCGGCGGCGCGGCCGGGACTGGGGCCAGCTGCTCGCCTACGCGGCCGTGGCGTTCGGGCTGGCGGCGCTGCCGTGGGGCGCGGCCGGGGTCGTCCGGTGGGCGCTGTGGCCGTTCATCGTCGGCGGCGTCGGCGCCGCGATCCTGTGGCAGCAGGCCGACCGCGACCAGCGGCAGCGCTGGACGCTGCCGCTGCGCCAGAGGTGGCTGCGCAGCCTGCTCGGCCTGCTCCTCGTCGTCGGCGGCATCGGCGGTTTCGTGGCGCAGAAGGTGGAGGCCGACCAGGCGCGGTCCGTCCTCATCGCCATGCTGATCATCCTGACCGGGGTCGCGGTGATCGTGACGCCGTGGGTCGTGCGGCTCTGGCAGGACCTCGACGCCGAACGGCACGAGCGCATCCGTTCCCAGGAGCGCGCCGAGCTCGCAGCCCACATCCACGACTCGGTGCTGCACACGCTGACCCTCATCCAGCGGAACGCGCACGACACCCGCGAGGTGCAGCGGCTCGCCCGCTCCCAGGAGCGGACGCTGCGGACCTGGCTCTACCAGCCGCGCGCCGACCCCGACCAGACGTTCGCCGCCGCGATCCGGGAGGCGGCCGGGGAGGTCGAGGACGACCACAACGTTCCGATCGAGGTCGTCTGCGTGGGCGACACGGCGCTGGACGAGCGGCTCGGCGCCGCGCTGCAGGCCGCGCGGGAGGCGATGGTGAACGCCGCCAAGTACGCCGAGGCGCCCTCGGTGTCGGTGTACGCGGAGGTGGAGGGCGACGAGATCGCCATCTTCGTCCGCGACCGGGGCAAGGGGTTCGTTCTCGACCAGGTCCCGGAGGACAGGATGGGCGTCCGAGGGTCCATCATCGGACGTATGGAGCGCAACGGCGGCAAGGCCACCGTCCGCACCGCGCCGGGCGAGGGCACCGAGGTGCGCCTGGAGATCAAGAAGTCGTGAGCGCGGCCGCCGGGCGGCGGCGCATGGTGAGGTGGAGCGGGACGTGGGCGTGAGCGGGTCGTTGAAGAGGGTCGTGCTGGTCGACGACCACCAGATGTTCCGGACCGGCGTGAAGGCGGAGCTCGGCGGGGGCGTCGAGATCGTCGGGGAGGCCGGCGACGTCGACGAGGCGGTCGCGGTGATCCGCGGGACGCAGCCGGACGTGGTCCTGCTGGACGTCCACCTGCCCGGCGGCGGGGGCATCGAGGTGCTGCGGCGGCTGCACGGCGCCGTCTCGTCCAAGTTCCTCGCGCTGTCGGTGTCGGACGCGGCGGAGGACGTCATCGGCGTCGTGCGCGGCGGGGCCCGCGGCTACGTGACCAAGACGATCTCCGGCCCCGAGCTGACGGACGCGATCGGCCGGGTCGCCGACGGGGACGCGGTGTTCTCGCCGCGGCTCGCCGGATTCGTCCTGGACGCGTTCGCCGCCACGGACGCCCCATCGGTCGACCCGGAGCTGGACCAGATCACTCAGCGGGAGCGCGACGTGCTGCGGCTGATCGCGCGCGGCTACGCCTACAAGGAGATCGCCAAGGAGCTGTTCATCTCGGTGAAGACGGTGGAGACGCACGTCAGCAGCGTTCTGCGGAAACTCCAGCTGTCGAACCGGCACGAGCTGTCGCGCTGGGCCGCCGCCCGCCGTCTCGTCTAGAGGGAGAATGCTCTTCCCGGACGGGCCCGGGAGTAAACGTTTTCACTGCGGTTGTGAACGAATCGTAATCCCCGGTTGCCGCGCATCATGATCACGAGCACCCTCCCGTGTGGAACAGTCGCTCGTCATGACCTATCCACCACCCGGGCCCGCGCAGCCGGGCCCCCAGGCCCCCTATCCGCCCCAGCCCCCGCCCCCGCCGATGCCGGGCGACCACGGCCCCGGCTCCCCGTACGGATCCGATTCCGACAAGACGAACGGGCTGGCGATCGCCGCGTTCGTGACCGGCCTCCTCGGATGCTTCGGCGTCGTCGGCCTCGTCCTCGGCGCCGTCTCGCTCAGCCAGATGGCGAAGAAGGGCGGCAAGGGCCGCGGCCTCGCGATCGCCGGGATCGTCCTGTCCTGCCTGTGGATCGTGGGCGGCATCGCCGCCTTCGCGCTGAGCGGTGACGGCTCGTCCGGCGGCGCCGGGGCCACGCCCAAGGTGACCCAGACCAAGCCCAAGGAGGTCGACGCCAAGAAGATGAAGGTCGGCGACTGCATCAACGACAACTCGGGCGCCACCAGCACCGCGACCGAGGCGCCGGTCGAGGTGGAGAGCGTCAAGATCGTGCCTTGCACGGGGCCGCACGACGGCGAGGTCACGGCCGTCTTCCGGCTGAAGGGCTTCGTCATGCCGCCCGAGGCGCGGCTCCAGCAGCTCGCCCTGAACGGGTGCAAGCTCCGCACGCAGGCGCGGATCAACCGCGACCCGGCCGCGCGGGGCATCGCGAACTCCTACTACTACCCGACGGCCGACTCGTGGAAGTCCGGCGACCGCACCGTCACCTGCGTCGCCGTGGCCGCCGCCGACGGCAAGAAGCTCACCCGACCCCTGCACCGCTGACGTTCCCGGCGCACGCTGGGCGGCCGGCCCGCCGCCCGGTCCGGAACCGCGGCTCCCCGGTTCTGCGCCCGCCTCTCTCCGTACCGGTTCCTCCGGACCAGAGGCGTTCCCGCCGCGCGAACCCCCTCACGCCCGCGACTCGCGCAAGCCGTCGACGACCATGTCGGCGACGTGTTCGACGGTCGACACCCCCGTCTCCATCGTCGGGTTGCCCCCGCTGCACACCGCGACGAGGAAGTCGTGGTCGGGACCGCTGACGCGGCCGATGCTGTTGATCGACCAGCCGTGCCCCTGGAAGCGGAGCGGCACCCATCCGTTCTTCAGCGCCACCCTCTCTCCCGGACGCGCCGCCGCGCTGACCCCCCACGCCTGCTCGTCCAGCACGGCCCCCATCAGACCGAGGATGTACCGGCGCCCGCGCGCCTCCAACGGGCTCTCGTCCGTCGCCAGGTTCGTCAGGAGGCGCACCTGATCGGCCGGGCTCGTCCAGGACGACCCCCATGAGGTGGGGAACGGCTTCGTGTCCTTCAGCCCGAACGCCATGTTCGATCTCGCGACCCCGGGGCCGTGACCGGCCGCGGAGTACAGGACGTCCGCCGCCGCGTTGTCGCTTTCCCTGATCATCGTTCGGGCCAGCGCCCGCTCCGTGCCGTCAAGCCCTCGCCCGTCGGCCTGCCGCTGCAGCAGGAGGCTCGCCAGGATGTCGACCTTCATGATGCTGGCGGAGACGAACCGCCCGTCCTGGTTCTCGCCGAACGACATTCCCGTCCTGAGGTCCTTCACCATCACCCCGGCCCTGCCCGGACGTTTCCGGACATAGGCGCGCACCGCCTGGCGCAGCGCCCCAGAGTCGAACGGGCGACTTGCCAACCGGACCGAGGACATATCCCGCCCCGCCGCCGCGGACCCACCCGCGTTCACGACGACACGCCCCCCGCGCGGCGGCCCGTCCGCCATCGACCAGTAGACGGCCGAACCCGCCCCGCTACCCGCCAAGAGAGCGAGCACCATCAACTGACGCCGCATCGATTCCCCCGAAACTCATGCGACCCAAACCAAAGCTGACAAGCCCCGAGAACGAGCACACCCCACGCCATGCCTCGTCACCCGCACGGCCGGGCGGACGCCCGTGATCCCTCTAGCCGTGCACGGCTCATCGGCCGCGCACGGGTTCTTGGTCGTGCGCGGCCAGACGGGTGAGCCTTCGGGTGCAGCCGCTCGCGGGCGTGCGTCGCCGTGGGCATGTGTTGCCCGGGGTGCGCGCCTGGGCGGCGTGTGGGCCTAGAGGGCGCCTGGCAGGCGGGCCGGGCAGCCCGGTTCGCAGCGCTCGGAATGCCGCGCCAACCGGTGCGCGTACGCGTCGAGGCGGCGGCGCAGGACGGCGCTCGTGAGCGGTCCGGTGCCGGGGAAGCCGTCCACCTCGCCGCGCCAGCGGATCAGCGTGCCCGCGAAGTGGGGCTCCAGCGTGATGTCCGCGCGAAGGCGCCGCTCCGGATGGCCGGCCAGCGCGACGTAGCCGTAGTGCCGCGGTGGGTCCCAGGCCACGACCTCCTCGCGCCACGAGCGGACGTACCGGACGGCCCCGAGCCCGTTCGGGTGCTCCTCGCCGGCGGACTCCCGCCGCACCCTGGTCCAGAAACCGCCCCACTCGTCCCATGCCTCCGGCACGCAGACGTGCTTGAAGATCACTTCAGGCGCGGCGGCGGATGTGGCGGTGGCCTCGATCTCACGCGGCATGACGACCCCCCGAGTTCTGTCACATGGGGGTACATGCCCGCTCGGAGGCTGATTACGGCTTGTAAGAGACTGTATTTGCTAAGTGACCGAGACTTGAGTGACCTGACCGCTTCGGTGAGCCTTTGCGAGGGCGGCGCATTACCTGGGGTCGCGTTCCCCGAGAGTCGTGGTGGGGCTCAGGCGGTGTCGACGACCTGGAACGACTCGGCGAGACGTCCCTCGGGCAGCCCCGCGGCGGCGGCGTTGGCCGCGAGCCAGCCGCGCAGCATCTCCGGCAGGCCGTCCCCCATGTGGGCGGTCTGGCTGGCGTGGGCCCGCAGCGCGTTCACCTTCCGGTCGAACTGGTCGGTGATGTCGACGTAGTGGTTCACCACGGGGCCGCCGGACAGCCACACCTCCCGCGCCGTCCACGCCTCCAGGCCCTCGTCGGCGAGCAGCTCCGGGAAGGCGTAGGGGTTGCGGGCGTCGGGGTAGACGGCGTCGAGCGCGGCCGAGCCGACGGCCCGGTGGTCGGGGTGGCTGGGGTAGATCCGCTCGTAGTTGCGCTCGGGGCTCGGCATCAGCACCCGGTCCGGGCGCACCTGCCGGATCACGCGCGCGATGTCGCGGCGCAGGCCGAAGCCCACCTCGACCCGCCCGTCCGGATACCCGAGGAACCGGACGTCGCTCACCCCGACGCACTTGGCCGCGGCGCGCTGCTCCTCGCGGCGCAGAACGGCCATCTCCTCGCGGGTGACGCCGTCGTCGAAGCCTCCCGCGTCGCCGTCGGTGACCATGAGGTAGACGACCTCGATCCCGCGGTCCGTCCAGTGCGCCACCGTCCCCGCCGCGCCGAAGTCGACGTCGTCGGGATGCGCCATCACGGCGAGGATCCGCTGCAGCTCGCTGTCGTCCAGTGCGTTGGTCACATCTTCAACAATAAGGTCGGCCAATGGTTCCGGCATACCCGGATGCGTCTTTCGGCGAACGTTCCGGGTGTGCCGGGAGACCGGATCCGAGGCGGCCGGGGGAGGCGGGTCCCGCTCAGAAGGTGAGGAGGGCCGACAGAAGGCCCTCCTGGAACCGCGCGACGTCGCTGCCCACGGCCACCTTCACCGGACGGCGGGTGTCCTCGGCGGGCAGCGAGCGGGCGTCCCACACGGTCGTGCCGCGCGTCAGCTCGCCCCGCAGCTCCACCCGCACCGGACGCTGGACGTACTCGCCGAGGTCCGGGTCGACGACCAGCATCGCGGCGAGGGCGTCGTGGATGACGGCGCCCCGGCGCTTCAGGGTGGGGGTGTAGGCGTCCGCGTAGAACTCCAGGATGTCCGCGGCGAACCGGGCGACGGGGGTGTCGTGCGCGGCCAGCCTGTCCAGCCAGTCGTCGTGGACGGCGGTCGGGTGCGTCGCGTCCAGCGGCACCAGGACGATCGGCCAGTCCGCCGCGAACACCAGGTCGGCGGCCTCGGGGTCGTGCCAGATGTTCGCCTCGGCGTGCGTGGTGATGTTGCCGGGGTGGTCGAACGCGCCGCCCATCACCACGACCTCGCGGATCAGCGACGGCAGCTCGCCGTCCAGCAGCAGCGCCGCGCCGAGGTTGGTCAGCGGGCCGGTCGCGAGCAGGGTCAGCTCGCCGGGCATCGCGCGGGCCAGCCGGACGATCTGCGCGGCGGCGGGCTCGGCGACCGGGCGTCCCGCGGGCTCGGGGAGGTGCGTGTCGCCGAGGCCGTCGGTGCCGTGCCAGTCGAGCGCGTAGTGGACGTCCTGCGCCATGGGCCTGGCGGCGCCGACCGCGACCGGCACCACCGGCCCTCCCGGCCCGGGCTCGCCCGCGGGAACTCCGGCGGCCTCCAGGACGCGCAGCGTGTTCAGCGCGCCGGTCATCGGGTCGATGTTCCCGTGCACCGTGCCGACCGCCGCCAGCTCCGCCCTCCCCGCCCGCACCAGCGAGGCCAGGTAGAGCAGCGTCATCGCGTCGTCGATGCCGGTGTCGCAGTCATAAAGGATCTTCGGTGCCTTCGTCACGGGTGCAACCTATGCGGGCGCGGGCCGTCCGGGCACCCCCGAATCGCATGATCGGCGATTGGGCCTGGGACGGGGCGCTTCCCCGGGGTAAGCCTGAGACATGCGCAAACTCATCAACGCCCCGGCGGACGTGGTGTCCGACGCCCTGCGCGGGCTGGCCGCCGCGCACCCGTCGCTGAAGGTCGACCCGGGGACCGGGACCGTCATACGGGGGGACGCCCCGCGCACCGGGAAGGTCGCCCTGGTCTCGGGCGGCGGATCCGGGCACGAACCGCTCCACGCCGGATTCGTCGGCTACGGGATGCTGGACGCGGCCTGCTGCGGGGAGGTCTTCACCTCTCCCGTCCCCGACCAGATCATCGCCGCGACGATGGCGGTGGACGGCGGCGCCGGAGTGCTGCACCTGGTGAAGAACTACACCGGCGACGTCATGAACTTCCAGATGGCCGCCGAACTCGCCGAGGACGAGGACATCGAGGTCGTGTCCGTCATCGTCGACGACGACGTCGCGGTGGAGGACAGCACGTTCACCGCCGGGCGCCGCGGCACCGGCGCCACGCTGTTCGTCGAGAAGACCGCCGGGGCGCTCGCCGAGGAGGGGGCCCCGCTCGCGGACGTGGCGGCCGTGGCCCGGGAGGTGAACGAGCGCAGCAGGTCGTTCGGCGTGGCGCTGTCGTCCTGCACGGTCCCGGCGGCCGGGACGCCGACGTTCGAGCTGGACGAGGGCGAGATGGAGCTCGGCATCGGCATCCACGGCGAGCCCGGCCGCGAACGCGTCGGGATCGGCACCGCCGAGCAGATCGTGGACGCCGCGCTCAGCGCGATCGACGCGGACATGCCGCTGTCGGGTTCCGAGGTGCTCGTGCTGGTCAACGGGATGGGCGGCACCCCGCTGATCGAGCAGTACGTCGCCTACGCGGCGGCGGCCGAATGGCTGGAGGGGCACGGCGCGACCGTCGTCCGCCGCCTGGTCGGGCCGTACGTGACCAGCCTGGAGATGGCGGGCTGCATGATCAGCGTGTGCCGGGTGACGCCCGAGCTGGTCCGCCTGTGGGACGCGCCCGTCGAGACGCCGGGGCTGCGGTGGGGCCGATGAGCACGGGTTCGAGGGGCACGGGTTCGATGGACGCGGGGGACTTCGCGGCCTGGATCAGGCGGACGGCCGAACGGGTGTCCGCCGACGCCGAGCGGCTGACGCGGCTGGACGCGGCGATCGGCGACGGCGACCACGGCCTCAACCTCGACCGCGGCTTCCGCGCCGCGGTGGAGGCGCTGCCCGGGGACGCCCCGCCGGGGAAGGTGCTGATCGCGGCCGGCCGGGCCATCGTGTCGAAGACCGGCGGCGCGTCCGGCCCCCTCTACGGGACGGCGCTGCGCCGCGCGGGCAAGGCGTTCGGCGACGCCGCCGACGTGGACGCCGCCGCGCTCGGCGCCGCGCTCCGGGCCGCCCTCGAGGGCGTCGAGGATCTCGGGAAGGCCGCCGAGGGCGACAAGACGATGGTCGACGCGCTGGCTCCGGCCGTCGCGGCGTACGAGGCGGCCCTGGCGGACGGCTCCGACCTCGCCGGATGCGCGCGGGCCGCCGCGGAGGCCGCCGCGAAGGGCGCGGACGGCACCGTCCCGATGCGGGCGCGCAAGGGCCGGGCGAGCTACCTGGGCGAGCGCAGCGAGGGGCACATGGACCCCGGCGCGTCCTCCACCGCCCTGGTGCTCGAAACCCTCGCCGATGTCGCGGAATCAGCGGGGGTGGGGTGACATGGTCGGCATCGTCATCATCTCCCACAGCCGGACGCTCGCCGAGGGCGTCGCCGAGGTCGCCCGCGCCATGGGCGTCGGCAAGGCCGTCGTCGAACCCGCCGGGGGAGATTCCGAAGGGCGCCTCGGGACGAGCATCGACCTCGTCGAGCAGGCGGTCGCCGCGGCCGACGGCGGCGACGGCGTCGTGCTGCTCGCCGACCTCGGCAGTTCCGTGCTGACCGCCAAGATGCTCATCGAGGACGCCGAAGGCGACGACGTCCTGCTCGCGGACGCGCCGCTGGTCGAGGGCGCCGTCGCCGCCGCGTCGATGGCCGCGACCGGCGCGGACCTCACCGCCGTCCAACGGTGGAGGTGGGCAGGCGGGACGGGCGGGCGCTGCTCGTCGTCACCGACGACGGCATCGGCATCGCGCCCGCCGACAGGGAGCGCGTGTTCGA
>NZ_JBFARL010000261.1:0-9597 GCF_040674655.1 Actinomadura sp. NPDC049753
GCTCGCCGCGGGCCTCGGCATCAACGCGGCGAGCGCCAGCGGCGCGTTCCCGACCAGGCCCATGATCACGGTGGTGACGGCGGCGGACAGCGCCGACCCGAGCCTTTCCGGCGCCTCCCGGACGGGGCCGTCAGCCGCCGACCAGCTCGCCGTCCGCGTCGTCGGCGAAGCCGGGCACCCACTTCAGCGACTCGGCGCGGGCCGGGATCTCGCACTCCAGCTGGCAGAGCACGCCGGTGCCCGCCGACAGCACCCGGTGGATGATCACGTACTCGGGCGGCAGGTTCAGCTGCCGGACGACGTTGGACGGCCGCAGGTCGGTGACCTGGGCGGCCATGTCGCGCAGCCACTCGCGGTTGAACTTGAACGTCTCGGTGACGAACGGCTCGGTGATCGGTGCGAGGAACGCCTGCAGCGACTCGGCGTCGATCTCCACGCCCTCGCGGATGAAGTCCTCCCGGCGCAGGGCCTCCTCGACCTCGTCGATGTCGGCCATCGTGCCGATCCGCAGCAGCAGCCCGAGGCGCCGCTGGAACCCGCCGGGGATGCGGTCGACGGCGCCGAAGTCCAGGACGCCGAGCCGGCCGTCCTCCAGCAGCCGGAAGTTGCCGGGGTGCGGGTCGCCGTGCAGCATCCCCGACCGCTTCGGCCCCGACAGCAGGAAGCGGCAGTACAGCAGGGCCGCGTGGTCGCGGGTCTCCTGGTCCCCGTCGCTGATGATCTTCGAGAGCGCGGTGCCGTCCATCCACTCGGTGATCAGGATGTTGCCGGACTGCGCGACGACTTCGGGGATGGCGAAGTCCGGGTCGTCCAGGTAGGCCTCGCGGAACCGGGTCTGCGACTCGGCCTCGATCGTGTAGTCGAGCTCCTCGACCACCCGCTCCTTGAGCTCGGCCAGCATCGACTTGACGTCCAGGCCCGGCATCAGCACCCCGAACAGCCGCCCCAGCCGGGCGAGCTGGTTGAAGTCGCTGATCAGTGCCTTGCCCGCGCCGGGGTACTGCACCTTCACCGCGACGGCCCGGCCGTCGTGCCAGACGGCGCGGTGCACCTGGCCGATCGACGCGGCGGCGGCCGGCCGGTCGTCGAACGACTCGAAGTAGTCCCGCCAGTCCTCCCCGAGGAACTCCTCCAGCACCTTGTGGACGGTCGACGCCGGCAGCGGGGGAGCGGCCTCCTGCAGCTTGGTCAGCGTGGCCCGGTACGGGCCGGCGATCTCCGGTGGCAGCGCCGCCTCGAAGATCGACAGCATCTGGCCGAGCTTCATCGCGCCGCCCTTGAGCTCGCCGAGCACCTTGAACAGCTGCTCGGCGGTCCGGGTCTGGATCTCCATCGCGACCGTCTCCGCCGGCCGGCCGAAGGTCCGCTTCCCCACGCCGAGGGCGGTGCGTCCCGCGAAGCCGATGGGGAGGGACGCCAGCTTTGCTGACCGCGTCACCGCGCGGCGGGGAAGATCGCTCACGTCGACCATTGTCGATGATCCACTGTCGTTCACGCCACAACCATCCCGAACTCTCCCCGAAGCCGGAACCGGTCCACCCATCTGACCTGGTCAAACGCGGTAAGTGTGCGCTTTCTCACGCGAGTGCGGGGCCGCGCGCCGCGCGCCGCGGCGGGCGCGGTACGGTGCCGGACATGTCCGCGGAGCCTGCCGATGTGCTATTGATCGACCGCCGTCCCGACGGGATCGCCGTCCTCACCCTGAACGACCCCGGCCGCCGCAACGCGATGGCGGACGAGCTCACCGCCGCCTGGAAGCGGGCCGTCGAGGACCTGCGCGCCGACGCCGCGCTGCGCTGCGTCGTCGTGACCGGCGCCGGCACCGCGTTCAGCTCCGGCGGCGAGCTGTCCTGGCTGGCCGGAACCGGCGACGTCGCCGTCCCGCCGCTGCGCGACCGGATGCTGGAGTTCTACCGGACGTGGCTCGCGATCCGCGGACTGGAGGTGCCGACGATCGCCGCCGTCAACGGGCACGCCGTCGGAGCCGGCCTCTGCCTCGCGCTGGCCTGCGACCTGCGGTACGCGGCGCGGGACGCCAAGCTGCTCGCCCCGTTCACCGCCCTCGGCCTGCACCCCGGCATGGCCGCGACCTGGCTGTTCCCCGAGGTCGCCGGGCTGCCGCTGGCCCGCGAGATGCTGCTGGCCGGACGGGTCCTCACCGGCGCCGAGGCCGCCGGGCACGGCCTGGTCAACCAGGCCTTCCCGCGCGAGGACGTGCTGGCGGAGTCCCTGGCCGTCGCCGAGCGGATCGCCGCGCAGGCGCCGATCGCGACCCGGCTCACCAAGGTCGCCCTGGCCAACGGCGGCCACCCCGACATGGAGTCGGCGCTGCGCTGGGAGTCCCTCGCCCAGCCGGTAACGATGGCGTCCCGGGACATGCGCGAGGGCCTCGCGGCGCAGCGGGAGAAGCGCAGCCCGCAATTCTCAGGCGAGTAAAGGCGCGGGCGCACCGCCGGAACCGTCCGCCGAGATTGGTGGAACCTCTGGAGAACTGTCCAAAACGTAGGGGTTGACCTGCGGTAACGTCAAACACCCCCTGTGGATTCGGCAAAAATTCGAGTACGGTTCTGACCGTGCCCCCTAACGTTGAGGTCCGCCGCAGCCCGAGGCGCAGGCGCACCGTGTCCGCCTACCGTGAGGGCGACAAGGTGGTGGTGATGGTTCCGTCAAGGCTGAGCAAGGCCGAAGAGGAACAGTGGATCGCGACCATCCTGGAACGCCTCGCGGAGAGGGAGCGCCGGCGGCGGCCCACCGACGCCGACCTCCAGTCCCGCGCCCGCGAGCTGTCCCGCCGCTACCTGGCCGGCCGCGCCGACCCGGTCAGCGTCCGCTGGGTCGCCAACCAGCGCGCCCGCTGGGGATCGTGCACCCCCGACGACGGCACCATCCGGCTGTCCACGCGGCTGCGCGGCATGCCCGGCTGGGTCGTGGACTACGTCCTGGTCCACGAGCTGGCGCACCTGCTCATCCCCGGGCACGGCGCCGACTTCTGGGAGCTGGTCGGCAACTACCCGAAGGCCGACCGCGCCCGCGGCTACCTGGAGGGCGTCGCCGCCGCCGCCCACCTGCCGCTCGAAGCGGACGCCCCGGGCGACGTCGCGGACATCCACCACGGCGACGGCCTGCACCCCGGCGAGGCGTACCCGCACGAGGCCGCCGGGTGACCGACCAGGTCGCCACGGGCCGCACGCCCGAAGGCCCGGCGCGCTGCGCCGCCGTGCTCGCGTGGCCGCTCCGCTCCGCCGTGCCGCCCGGCCTCGACCCGGAGGACTACCGGCTAGCGCTGCTCGAAGACACCTACGAGGTCGTCGCCGGACTCGAACTCGTGACGCCCGCGCTCGTCCTGGACCCGCCGGACCAGCCGGACGCCGAGGCCGTCACCTGGCCGGGCACGCCGATCGTCCGGGAGGGCACGCTCGCCGGCGCGTTCGCCGCGCTGCACGCCCTCGGCGCCGAGACCGCCGCGCTGATCGCCCCCGACGCCCCCGACCTGCCGCCGCTGCTGCTCGGCAAGCTCTTCCGCGCCCTCGGCGCCGCCCCGGCCGCCGCCTGCCAGGCCGAAGGCGCCGCCGCCCGCGGGAACGGCCTGGTCGCCCTCGCCGCCCGCCTCCCGCTGCCTGGCTGGCTGTCCTGCGCCCTGCACGAGGTCGACCTCGACACCCCCGACGCCCTCGCCCGGCTCCGGGCCGCCGCGCCGCGCCCCGGGCTCGTGCCCCAGGGCCCCGGCTGGCACCGCCTCCGCACCCCCGACGACCTGCGGTTCCTGGACCCCGGCCTGGAAGGCTGGGAGAACACCCGCGCCCTCCTGGAAGGCCACCCCCTCAGGGGTTGAGCCCCCGCACCCCCAGGGCGAGCCGGACGAGGCCCCGCGTGGACTCGTCCGCCGAGGAGGGAAGGGCGCGCACCGGGAACCACCGCGCCTCGTCCCGGCCGTCCGCGGGCACCGGCACCGCCCGGGGCGGGGCCGTCGCCGCGAACTGCACGTCGAAGTGCGGCAGATCGCGGCCACGGCACCGAGCGCGGTAGCGCTCAAGCCGGATGGGGGAGGGCTCCACATCGATGCCCTGGATGCCGGACTCCTCAGCGGCCTCCCGTCGCGCCGTCGCGATGAGGTCGGGGTCGCCGGTCTCGCAGTGGCCGCCGAGCTGGGCCCATCGGTCCAGCCCGCGGTGGTGTGTGAGCAGGACGTTGGCCAGTGCCCGGTCGAGCACGACGACGCCGACCGTGAGGTGACCGGCCCCGCAGCCACGGTCGGTGCCGTCGGGGTGGCCGGCCAAGTGCTCCAGGAACTCCGCCCGGAGCCGCTCCTGCTCCCCGCTCGGCGCGCTCCACCGGAGCAGCATCGAGACCGCCTCGCGATGGCGGGCCGCGCCGGCCGGGACGCCGGCGGGCCGGGCGCCCGAGCCCGGGATCATGTCAGGTCCTTGGCATCCCACTCGGTCAGGAAGTCGGCGAGGAACCGCTCCAGGACGCGGTGCCGCCGCTCGGCCAGGCGGCGTGCGCCCGGCGTGTTCATCCTGTCCTTCAGCAGCAGGAGCTTCTCGTGAAAGTGGTTGATCGTGGTGCCCTGCCGGTTGAGGTAGTCGTCCACCGACTCGTGCAGGTGCGGCGGCAGATCGGGCAGGTGCATGGGCTCGCCCTTGAAGCCGCCGTAGGCGAAGGCGCGGGCCACGCCGATGGCTCCGAGCGCGTCGAGCCGGTCGGCGTCCTGCACCACCTTGCCCTCGATGGTCGGCATCTCGGACGAGGTGCCGGCTCCCTTGAAGGACATCGTCGCGATGATGTCCGCCACGGCCCGCGCGAGGTCCTCGGGCTCGCCCAGTCCGACGAGCCATTCGAAGGCCCGGCGCGGCCCTTCTTCCAGATCGCCGCCGTTGAGCTTGTAGTCGGAGATGTCGTGGAGCAGGGCGGCGAGTTCGACCACGTACAGATCCGCCCCCTCTCCGGCGCCGATCTCCCGGGCCAGCCGGTGGACCCTCGCCACATGCCACCAGTCATGCCCGGACGAGTCCGACTGCAGCGTCTCCCGGGCGTACTCGGCGGTGCGTTCGATGACTTCAGCCTTGTTCACGAGTCGGTGCTCCCCGGAGTCAGGATGTCACTGCGGACCAGGGGCCGGGACGCATCGGGGGCCGGGGCCCGGAAACCGTCGAAGTCGCAGTGCCGGCACGGATCGAGATCAGCGCGGTTGGACCCCAGCAGGCTCGCGCGGTAGCGAGCGAGCAGCGGGGATCGCCAGATCTCCGTCAACGGAGTCTCGGTCACGTTTCCCACGCGGATGCTGCCGTAGGCGTCAAAACAGCACAGGTTGACCTCGCCGGTGTAGGAGATGTGCAGGTCGGTGAACGGAAGCGCGCAGAAGCCGCGGGGCTCCGCGGTGGGGCGAGGCTTGTTCGGTGCCAGCCCCGCCCGAGTGGTGAGGATCTCCGCTCGCCGCCGCACGCTGATTCGGATGTCATGATGCCGCAGGCGGTCCGCCTCGGCCAGCAACCGGCGGATCGGAGCGATGACGCGTCTGCCGTCGGAGTAGTTGTTGACGGACAAGGTCGACAGGCCTGCCTCGAACAGTTCGGCCACCAGCGCGGGCTGGACGAGGATGCCGTTCGTGAGGACGCGGATGTCGGCGTCCGGGCAGAAGCGGCGGAAGGTCGCCACGATGCCGGGCAGCCGGGGGTCGAGCAGCGGTTCGTTGTTGCCGAAGAGCGCGATCCGCCCGGCATAGCCCAGCCCGCCCAGCTGCCGGGCGATCAGATCGATCGCGGCGAGGTCCAGTTCCCCGGCGGGACGCGGATCCACCGCCCGCGAGACCGGGCAGAACGTGCAGGTGTGGTTGCAGCCCGCGCGCGTCTCCACCGAGACCAGATTGAAGATCCGGACCTCGGCGGCCCACAGCCGCGCGAACTCCGCGCGCAGGACGCGGTCGACGGCCGTCCGCTGCCGGTCGGTGTTCTTCTCCTCCTCCAGCGCGATGACGGAGGGGTCCTCGGTGACCTCGACCTGGTCGCCGAGGTCGCGCAGCCACGCCGGCGCGGCGACGCCGCCGGGGAACCTGACCCTGATCAACCTCGCGTCCCGCCGATGGTGTCGAGGACCCTCCGGTAGGCGTCCAGGACGTCCGGGAAGGACCGGCGCTGCGCCACCATCTCCTGCAGTGCCGCCAGATCCACGAAGTGCACGGGGTCGTACTTCGGGGAGTCGAACGCCGCGTGGTCGTCCAGCAGCCGCAGGACGTAGATCAGGTCGTAGTGGAACCGCACGAAGGTCCGCTGGCGGTGGATCTCGCGCTGCACCAGGAACGGCGCGGCGAAGCGCTGGATCTCGCCGAGGTGCCCCGTGTTCTCGTCGATGCCGTGATGGAAATGGTCGTCAAACCTGTACTGCCGCGGATTGAGACCCAGCCGCTCCTCCAGCCGCAACTGCAGCGCGAAATTGGGGAACTCCGAACGCTTCACACGTCCACCGGGCGGCAGCATCACCTTGTGGTGCGGGTGCCGGTACATGAGCAGTTCGTTCCGCGAGTTCAGAATCAGAGCCTCAACGGCGTACCGGCCGCCCGCCACATAGGAGAAGACGTACTGGGTGAGCAGCACCAGCAGCCAGCCGACCGCACCTGCCACCGCGACGCCGACCAACAGGTTCCTGAGGGCCGGATAGCGGTCGTCGACAACGCTGGAGACCAGATTGATCAATATGCCGACGAGGGCGACACCGAAAGCGAACCTGACGAAGGAACGTAACCTGTCCAACCGAAGCCTGCCCCTGGCGGATAGCGCGTGCGCTGCCGAATATCTCGGCCTCAGCGTACGGTGATCCGCTTAGGCGCTCAATGCGTGATTCCACGGACTGCTCCGCCATTTCCGCATTGCCGCGCCGACCGCGCCGTCAGGTCCTTCCGACGCGGGGGTAGCGGGAGTTGGCCGGGTGACGGCGGCGGCGTTCCTGGTCGAGCGGGCGCTGCCAGCACAGGCTCGCCCGCGCGATCCGCCTCCGGATCGCGTTCGTGGACGAGCCCGGCTCATAGCGGCAGCCGTTCACCCATGACGGGCGCGACCGGCTCATGCGCGCGGCCCCTCGTCGCCGGGCCCCCGTTCGTCGCCGGGCCCCCGTTCGCCGCCGGGCTCTTCGCCGTCCGGCTCCTTCGCTTCGCCGGACTCCTTCTCGTCGGGCTTCTCGTCGGGCTTCCCGTCCTCGTCCAGCCCCCGGGTGAGCTTGGACAGGTCGATGTCGGACAGGCCCTCGATCTCGTCGCGGCCGTGGACGAAGCCCTCCGGGTCGTCGAGGTCGTCGGACGTCGGCAGCAGGTCGGGGTGCTCCCAGACCGCGTCGCGGCCCTCGGTGCCGCGGGCCTCGGTCAGCGACCGCCACAGCGCCGCGGCCTCCCGCAGCCGGCGCGGCCGCAGCTCCAGGCCGACGAGCGTCGCGAACGTCCGCTCCGCCGGGCCGCCCGTCGCGCGGCGCCGCCGCACCGCCTCCGCCAGCTTCACCGAGCCGGGCAGCCGGCCCTGCGCGGCCTCGTTCACGACCGTGTCGACCCAGCCTTCGACGAGCGCCAGCGTCGTCTCCAGACGGGCCAGCGCCGCCTTCTGCCGCGGCGTCTCCTCGGGCTGGAGCTGGATCTCCCCGCCGAGCGCCTCCTGGATGGCCTCCGGGTTGCTCATGTCGAGCCCCTGCACGGCCTGCTCGATGCCCGACAGGTCGACGGTGATGCCGCGCGCGTACTCCTCGACCGCGCCCAGCAGGTGCGCGCGCAGCCACGGCACGTGCGTGAACAGCCGCTGGTGCGCGGCCTCGCGCAGCGCCAGGTAGAGCCGGACCTCGTCGGAGGAGACCTCCAGGCCCTCCCCGAACGCCTCGACGCCCGCGGGCAGCAGCGCGCCGACGCCGTCGGGCGCCAGCGGCAGCCCCACGTCGGCGGAGCCGGTCACCTCGCGGGCCAGCCCGCCGAGCGCCTGCCCGGCCTGACCGCCGACCATCGCCCCGGCCATCTGCTTGACCATCCCGATCAGCGGGCCCGCCATCGCCTGCATCTCGGCGGGGATGTCGCCGCCGCCGAGCGCCCCGCCCATCGAGTCGACCATGCGGGACGCGATCGGGTCGCACACCTTCGCCCACACCGGGAGCGTCTGCTCGATCCACTCCGACCGGCTCCACGCCTGCGGCGTGCGGATCCCGGCGGGCAGCGTCGTCCGCTCGTCGAGCCACAGCTCCGCCAGGCGCAGCGCCTCCTCGACCTGGCGCCGCTCGGTGTCCACCACCGAAGGGTCGCCCTGCTCCACCACGGTGTGCCGGGCGATGTTCTTGGCCAGGTCCCAGTTCAGGGGGCCGCCGCCTTCGCCGCCCGCACCCTGCGCGCCGATCATGTCCGCGAACCGGTGCAGCATGTCGGCGAACTGGGACATGTCGCCGCCCATGCCCTTGAACGGATCCTGGGGCCGGTCGTCGTCGTCGCCGTCCCCGGGACGGTTGAAGCCGAACGGAGTGTCACTCATCGGTTTGCCCCTGGGATGCATGATGGGCTCATATCCGCAACGTTAGCCGGTCCCGGCAAGGTCGCGTACTCAAGGAAGGGGGCACCCCCGTGGCAACGGGCAAGGTTCGCCCTCGGCGTAGCAAGGGCCCGGTCGTCGCCGTCACCGGCGCGGCCACCGGCGCGGGGCGGCTCCTGGCCGCCCGGCTCGCCGAACGGGAAGAGATCCGCAAGGTCGTCGCCATCGACGGGCACCGCGGCGACGTGTCCGGCGTCACCTGGCGTGTCGTCGACATCAGGGATCCGCTGCTGCCCGGCCGGCTCTCCGACGTCGACGTGATCGTCAACCTGGACATCGAACGGTCCCCGGACGTGGACCCGCGCGAGCGCCGGACCCACAACGTCCGCGGCGCCCAGACCGTCGTCACCGCCGCGGCGGCGGCCCGCGTCCGGCGCGTGGTCCTCGTCACGTCCGCGATGGTCTACGGCGCGGGGCCGGACAACGAGGTGCCGCTGAGCGAGGACGCCCCCCTCCTCGCCGAGGCCAGCACCTCCATCGCCGGCGACTACCTGGAGATCGAGGAACTGGCCGCCACGGCGCACCTCACCCACCCGGGGGTCGAGGTCACCGTCGTCCGCCCGGCCGCGCTCGCCGGGCCCGGCGTCGACACCGTCGTCACCCGCCACTTCGAGGCGCCCCGGCTGCTGTCGGTCAAGGGCAGCACGCCCGGCTGGCAGTTCTGCCACATCGACGACCTCGCGTCCGCCCTGGACGTCGTCGTCACCGAGAACGTGCCCGGCCCCCTCGCGGTCGGCTCCGAAGGCTGGCTCGGCCCCGAGGAGGTCGCCGAGATCACCGGCAAGCGCCACTTCGAGCTGCCCGCCGCCCTCACCTTCGGGATGGCGCAGCGCCTCCACCGGCTCGGCATGACCCCCGCGCCCGCCACCGACCTGCACTACGTCGCCTACCCGTGGGTCGTGGACTGCGCGCGGCTGCGCGCCGCCGGCTGGAAACCCCTCCACGACAACGCCGCGGCCCTGCGCGCTCGCCCGTCGCCGCGCAGGTCCCGCTCGTCGCCGGCGAGATCGGCGAGAACACCTGCGGCCACTCCTACGTCGACGCGCTCATG
>NZ_JBFARL010000262.1:0-9587 GCF_040674655.1 Actinomadura sp. NPDC049753
CTCATCCGGATCTCCGACGCGCTCGGGGTGCCGCTCACCCGGCTCGTCCAGGTCGAGGAGGAGCCACCGGTGCGGATGTTCCGGCCGGAGCGGCAACGGCCCCCTGGCCGCGGTGGCGGCGCTCCGGCTGCCCGGTGAGCCGGGCGCCGACCGTCCCGGCGAGGTCGACATCCAGGTCCGCCCCGAGCACCGGCGCCGCGGCCTCGGCGCCCGGCTCCTCGCCGCGGCCGCGGAGGGGCTGCGCGCCGACGGCCGCTCCAGCGTGATCGCGCAGGTCCTCGCGGGCACCCCGGCCGTCCCGTTCCTGGAGTCGCACGGCTTCGAGTGCGTGCTGACCCTGCGCGGCATGCTGCTGAGGCTGGACGAAGTCCCCGCCGAGCGCGTGGCGCGGCTGCTGGCCGAGGCGCCCGCCGGGTACCGGCTCGCGCGCTGGCGGGGCGTGGTGCCGGACGAGCACGCCGACGCCCTCGCCCGCGCCAAGCACGCCATGGCCGACTTCGCCGAGTACGAGGGGACGCCCTGGGACGCGCACCGCGTCCGCGAGATGGCCGAGATCGTCGCCAAGCGCGGCGACGACCTCTACACGGTCGCGGCGCTGTCGGGAGGCGTCATCGCCGGGTTCACCGAGGTCGTGGTGCCGGCCGGGTGCGCCGGGCGCGCGGCGCAGTACGACACGGCGGTGCTGCCCGAGCACCGCGGCAGGCGGCTCGGCATCTGGGTGAAGGCGGCGATGCTGCGCTGGCTGGGGGATGAGTGCCCCGGCGTGCGGGAAATCGAAACGGACAATTCCGGCGACAACGCCCACATGCTCGCCGTGAACGAGGAGCTCGGCTTCCGGCTGGAGCGCGAGTCCCTGGAGTACCAGGCGGCCGTGTCCGCCCTCCCCGCCTCCGGTCGCTGACCGGAAAACACGTTGCCCCCGAGGCCCGCCGCTGGGCATTCTCATGGAGGTCTTCCGGGAAATGCCCGGAAGGCGGAGAATTGCCGAAGCATTTCCTCGTAGTTCAACGGCAGAACGCCGCACTGTTAATGCGGATATCCAGGTTCGAATCCTGGCGGGGGAGCGGCACGGGCCAGGGAGGTGACGCGGTGAACGTGCTCGTCCTGAACGCGTCGTACGAACCCATGCAGAGGGTCGATCTGCGGCACGCCATCCGCATGCTGGTGCGCGAGGTGGCCGTGGTCGAGGAGGCGGAGGAGGGCCGCACCTTCGGCCGCTTCCCGGTCCCGCGGGTCCTTCGCCTCGTCCGCTACGTCGCGATGCGCTGGAGGCACGGCAGGCGCCCGCCCTGGACCAAGCGCGGCGTCTACCTGCGCGACGGGGGCCGCTGCTGCTACTGCGGGAAGCGCGGCAACACGATCGACCACGTCCACCCGCAGTCCCGCGGCGGCGCGGACACCTGGGAGAACACCGTCCTGGCGTGCGGCAGGTGCAACAACCGCAAGGGCGACCGGACGCTCGCCGAGGCCGGGCTGCGGCTGCTGTCGTCGCCGCGGGTGCCGCGCTGGGAGGAGCTCGTCGGGCCGTGACGGGGGCGCCGGGTCCGCCCGGCGTGCTCGGGGGAGGGGCCGGACCGCACCGGGCGGTCCGGCCCTCGGCCTCTCGGCGCGGCGCCGTCTGGTAGTCCGCGCGTGACGGTGTGTGTTTTGTGAAGCTTGTGAGGTAAATAGGGCGATTGTGGTAATGTGCCGCCAATCTTGAGCTTTGTTATCTAGGAGAGATCTGTGGCGGCCCTCGATCCCCCCGGCAGGACTCCCCGCCCCCCGCGCGGGCGCGGAACGGCGAAGCGCCTCGCGGCGCTGGCGCTCGCGGCGGGCGTCTCGGCGGCGCTGCCGCCGGTGTCGGGCAGCGCGGCGGCCCTCCCGCAGCAGCCGAAGGACCTGAAGAAGGAGTACGCCAAGCTCAAGGCGCGCTCGGAGAAGCTCTCCAAGGAGTACCGGGGCGAGCTGGTCTCCCTCGAAGAGGCGAAGAAGGCCGCCGAGCGGGCGGGAGCGGACGCGACCAGGGCCGGCCGCGAGTACGACGCCGCGCGCGTCGACGTGGCCCGCCTGGCGTCCACCACCTACATGACCGGCCGCCTCGACGTGATCCCGATGATCTCCTCCGCCGAGCCGGGCGCCGCCGTCCGCGACGCCGCCGTGATCGAGCACATCACCCGCAACAACGGCCGCCGCATCCAGAACCTGGAGGCGCTGAGCGCCAGGGCGGTCCAGTCACAGGCGACGGCCAGGAAGAAGCTGGACGAGGTCAAGAAGGAGATCGACGACCTGGAGGGCCAGCGCGCCCGCGTCAAGAAGCTGCTCGCCAAGTACAAGCCGGAGACGACCCGCACCACCGCCCCCGCCGGCGGCGGACGCCCGGACGGGGCGAGCGGCGCGAAGTCCCCGATCGTCGGCAACTCCATGACCGCGCGGATGCGCACCGTGCTGCTGGAGATCGACGGGAAGTTCGGCGCCTTCCCCACCATCGGCTGCGCGCGGCCCGGCGACCCGCAGGACCACGGCTCGGGCCGGGCATGCGACTTCATGGAGAGCACCGGCGGCAGGATGCCGAGCGCATCCGCCCAGGCGCACGGCGACCGGGTCGCCCAGTACGTGATCGACAACGCGTCCCGCCTCGGCATCAAGTACGTCATCTGGAAGCAGCGCATCTACGACATGCGCGGCAGCGGCGGCTGGAGCCAGATGGAGGACCGCGGCAGCGTCACCCAGAACCACTTCGACCACGTCCACGTCTCCGTGCTCTGACGGGTCCGCGCTCCTCCCCGGCGTCTCACTGCTCGCCGGGTTCGACGACGGCGGACTCGCGGGCGGAGCGGGCGGCGGCCTCGATGACCTCCAGCCCGGTGATCGCCTCGGCGAGCGTGACCGGGGGCGGCGCGCCGTCCCGCAGCGTGCGCAGGACGCCGGCGTAGAAGTCGTGGTAGGCCCCGGCGGCCGTGGGCTCGGGGGTCTCGTTCCCGGGCGTGCCGAGCACGCCGCTGGACCCGGGCGGGGCGATGCCGTAGCCGGGGTCGCCGGGGGCGAGACCCGCGCGGAGTTGCTCCTCCTGGACGTCCATGCCCGGGACCGCGTACGCCGCGTCGCTGCCGAGGACCCGGAAGCGCGGCCCGAGGCTGGCCGCCGTGGCGCTCATCCAGAGGTGCGATCGGGCGCCGCCCGGATGGGACAGGGCCACGAACACGTCGTCGGCGGCCGTGGCTCCCGGGCGGCGGGTGTCGATCTCGGCGTAGACCCGGTCCGGCGGGCCGAGCAGCGCGATGGCCTGGTCGACGAGGTGGGACCCGAGGTCGAACAGGATGCCGCCCGCGTCGCGGGGGTCGGCGCTCTCCTTCCAGCTCTCCTTGACCTGCGGCCGCCAGCGCTCGAAGCGGGACTCCAGGCGCCGGACGTCGCCGAGGGCGCCGGAGGAGACGAGCCGCCGCACCGTCTGGAAGTCGCCGTCCCAGCGGCGGTTGTGGAAGGGGAAGACCGGCAGGCCCCGGACGGCGCTCAGCGCGGCGAGGGAGCGGGCGTCGGCCGAGGTGGCCGCGACGGGCTTGTCCACGACGACGGGCAGGCCCGAGGTCAGCGCCGTCCGCGCCAGCGGCACGTGCTGCCGGTTGGGGGCGGTGACCACCACCAGGTCGCAGGCGCCCGAGGCCCCCCACAGCCGGTCCACGCTGTCGAGGACCTCGGCCTCCGGGTACCGCTCGCGCACGGCCCGCTGCCGCTCCGGGGCGCCGGTGACGACCGCGGCCAGCCGCATCCCCGGCACGGACGAGATCAGCGGGGCGTGGAACACCGAGCCGCCGGTGCCGTATCCGATCAGAGCAACGCGCAGGTCCATGTCCCGATCATGACCGATGGCGCGGCGGGGGGCGGGCGGCGGGGCCCCGATCGGCGGTGCGGGGCACGCACGGCCGACGCCGGATCCACGTAGGCTTTCATACGGGGTTGTGCCGGAACGAGGGGGACATGTTGTCCAAACCAGTGCTGCTGACGGTCGACGACGACCCGGGCGTGTCCCGGGCCGTGGCGCGGGACCTGCGCCGCCGGTACGCCGAGGGGTACCGGATCGTGCGCGCCGAGTCGGGCGGGCAGGCCTTGGAGGCGCTGGCCGAACTGCGGCTGCGCGGCGACGACACGGCCGTGCTGCTCGCCGACTACCGGATGCCCGGGATGGACGGCGTGGAGTTCCTGGAACGCGCCATGGACCTGTTCCCGTTCGCGCGCCGGATCCTGCTCACCGCCTACGCCGACACCGACGCGGCGATCCGCGCGATCAACGACGTCGACCTCGACCACTACATGCTGAAGCCGTGGAACCCGCCGGAGGAGAAGTTCTACCCGGTGATCGACGAGCAGCTGGACGCCTGGGCGCGCGTCGACCGGCGCCCGCCGGGCGAGCTGCGGGTGGTGGGGCACCGCTGGTCGGCCCGCTGCTACGAGGTCCGCGACTTCCTGGCCCGCCACCAGGTGCCCTACACCTGGCTGATGGACGGCGACCCCGAGGGCGCCCAGCTGGTCGCGGCGGCGGCGTGCCCGGAGCTGCCGCTGATCGTCACCGCGGACGGGGGGACGCTGTCGGCCCCGTCCGACGCCGAGCTGGCCGCCGCGGTCGGCCTTCCGAGCACCCCGTCCACCGGCTTCTACGACCTGATCGTCGTCGGCGGCGGCCCGTCCGGTCTCGGCGCGGCCGTGTACGGGGCGTCCGAGGGCCTGAGGACGGTGGTCGTGGAGCGCCGCGCCCTCGGCGGCCAGGCCGGGCAGAGCTCCCGCATCGAGAACTACCTCGGCTTCCCCGACGGGGTGAGCGGCGCGCAGCTCGCCGACCGGGCCCGCCGCCAGGCCGACCGGTTCGGCGCCGAGCTGCTGCAGGCCGGCGAGGTCACCGCGCTGGAGTCGCGTGGCACGGCCCGGGTGGCGCGGCTGTCGGACGGGACGGAGATCGCCGCGCACGCCGTCATCCTCGCCACCGGCGTCTCCTACCGGCGCCTCAACGCGCAGGGCGTGGACGACTTCGTCGGGCGCGGCGTGTACTACGGTGCCGCGCTCACCGAGGCGCCGTCCTGCGCGGACGAGGAGGTCGCCGTCGTCGGCGGCGCCAACTCCGCCGGCCAGGCGGCCGTGCACCTGGCCAAGTACGCCAGGAAGGTGCACATCATCGTCCGGGCCGAGGGCCTGGAGAAGTCGATGTCGCACTACCTGGTCGAGCAGATCGCGGCGACGCCCAACATCGAGGTGCACACCGGCAAGACGGTGTGCGCGGCGGAGGGCGCCGACCGGCTGGAACGCCTCACGTTCGCGTGGCCGGGCGGAAAGAAGACCATCGACGCGCACTGGCTGTTCGTGTTCATCGGCGCGGAGCCGGGCACGCAGTGGCTGGACGGCTTCGTCGAGCGCGACGCGCGCGGGTACGTCCTGACCGGGCCCGACCTCGTCGGCGGGGGCCGCCGCCCCGCCGGGTGGCCGCTCGCCCGCCAGCCCTACCACCTGGAGACCAGCGTCCCCGGGGTGTTCGCGGCGGGCGACGTCCGCGCGGAGTCGATGAAGCGGGTGGCGTCCGCGGTCGGCGACGGCGCGATGGCCGTCGCGTTGGTCCACCGTTACCTGGAGCAGGCATGAACACCGCGTCACCGGAGCAGCTGCGGGAGCTGTTCCTCTTCGAGGACCTCGACGACGAGAAGCTCGGCTGGCTGTCGGCCTGCGGGACGGTCGCGGACTACCCGCAGGACGGGATCATCTGCGCCCAGGGCGACGCCGCGGAGTTCCTCTACGTGCTGCTCGACGGCGAGATGGTGATGACCCAGAACGTCCGGGGCCACGTGGCGCAGGTCAGCCGGACCGACCGGCCCGGCACCTACGGCGGGGCGGTGCAGGCGTACCTGGGCGACAAGATCGAGCAGAGGTACCAGCACTCGCTGCGCGCGACGCGCCCCACGCGGGTCTTCGTGCTGCCGGCGTACAAGTTCGCCAAGATGGTCCGCAAGTGGTTCCCGATGGCCACGCACCTGCTGGAGGGCGTCTTCTTCGGGATGACCAACGCGCGGCGGGTCGTCGACCAGCGTGAGCGCCTCACCGCGCTCGGCACCATCACCGCGGGCCTCACCCATGAGCTGAACAACCCGGCCGCCGCCGCGGCGCGGGCCAGCGCCGAGCTCGGCGACCGGCTGATCGGCGCGCAGAAGAGCCTCGCCGACCTCGCCGCGCAGGGCGTCGACTGCACCCATCTGAGCGCGCTGGTGTCGCTGCGCCCGGCGCTGCCCGCCGCGCCCGGCGGTCGCCGCAGCCCGCTGGAGGTCAGCGACGCCGAGGACGAGCTCGGCGACTGGCTGGAGGAGCACGGCGTCGAGGACGCCTGGGAGCTCGCGCCGGGCCTGGTGGCCGCCGGGATCGGCATCGAGCAGGCCGAGGAGGTCGAGCGGGCGGCGGGGGGCCACCTGCCCGCCGCGATGCGCTGGCTGGCCGAGGTGATGGAGGTGACCCAGCTCCAGGCGGAGATCTCCGAGGCGATGGGCCGCATCACCGCGCTGCTGGACTCGGCCCGGCAGTACTCCCAGCTCGACCGCGCGCCCTACCGGCGCACCGACCTGCGCGAGCTGCTGGACAGCACGCTCACCATGCTCAAGCGCAAGTTCGGGGACGGCGTGACGGTCAAGACCGTCTACGACGAGACGCTGCCGCCCGTCCCGGTCTACGCGGCCGAGCTGAACCAGGTGTGGACCAACCTGATCGTCAACGCGCTCCAGGCGATGCAGGGCAGCGGCACGCTGACGATCCGCACCGCCCGCGAGGACGACTACGCGCTGGTGGAGATCGCCGACACGGGGACCGGCATCCCCGAGGAGGACCTCGCCCGCATCTTCACGCCGTTCTTCACCACCAAGCCGGTGGGGGAGGGCACGGGGCTCGGCCTCGACATCTCCTGGCGCATCGTCGCGGGCCGGCACGGCGGCGACATCCGGGTGGAGTCGCTGCCCGGCGACACCCGGTTCCAGGTCCTGCTCCCGCTCACCGAGCCCGCCGAGGAGCCCGCTCAGTAGGACTGGAGCTCCAGCAGGTTCCCGCCGGGGTCGCGCAGATGGGCGGTGCGCAGCCCCGGCCCCCACTCGGGGCGGTCCCGCGGCCCGGCGACCTGGACGGCGCCGAGCCCGCGGAGCGTCACGGCCGCCGCGTCGACGTCGTCCACGCGCAGCACCAGCATCGAGCCGTCCTGCCCGGACGGCGCGGGCAGGTCCGCGGTGCCGACGGCCTCGGCCATCCGCGCGCGCCCCATCACGACCAGCAAGGCCTCGCCCCGCAGGTCCCAGTTCGCGTACTCGGCCTCCGGGATCAGCTTGACCGGCTCGATCCCGATCAGCGCGCGCAGCGCCGCCTCGTAGAAGGCCGCGCAGGCTCGGAAGTCGTCCACCAGAAGGCGCGGATACAGCGCGTCCATGCCGTCCCCAATCGTGGGTGCTCACCAATGATTGGGGTCACCCTACAATAGGTGGATGGACGAGACCGCCGGGCCCCTGCCGCCCCGCCTGCTCGGGATCACCACGTTCGTGCTCGCCCAGGTCGGGCGGGCCGGACGGGCGCGGATGGGCCGCATGATGGACGAGCACGGCCTCGGCCTCTGGCACTTCGCCGTCCTGTCCGCGCTGGACGACGCCGCGCCCGCCTCGCAGCGCGACCTGGGCGTCCGGCTGCGCATCGACCCGAGCGACCTCGTCGAGGTCGTGGGCCGGCTGGAGGAGGCCGGGCTCGTCCGCCGCGAGCGCGACCCGGCCGACCGCCGCCGCTACGTGGTCGAGCTGACCGCCGAGGGCCGCGCGGAGCTGGACGAGGTCACCCGCCGCGCGGCCGGGCTGGACGACGAGCTGCTGGCGCCGCTCGCCCCGGACGACCGGGCCGCCCTGGAGCGCATCGCCCGCGTCCTGCTCGCCCACCACGATCCGCGGGCGCGGCCGGCCGACGCGAAGGCCCCGGCGCCGCCGAGCGCGCCGGGGCCGGGGGACGGGCGGCCTACTCGAACAGGTCGGGCTGCTCGCGGGTGATCTGGTCGTAGAGGGGCTGGTAGTTGATCCAGCCGACCAGGTCGTTGCCGATCTGCTCGTGGGTCAGGACGGCGTTGTCGTGCTCGATCGGGACGACCTGCCCCGCGGCCTTGGCCAGCAGCTGCACCTGGCAGGAGCGCTCCATCGTGATGAACCACCACGCGGCGGCGTCCACGGTGTCGCCGACGGTGAGCAGGCCGTGGTTGCGCAGGATGACGGCCTTGTGGCCGCCGAGGGCGGCGGCGATGCGCTTGCCCTCCTCCAGGTCGGTGACGACGCCGGTGTAGTCGTCGAACAGGCCGTGGTCCTGGTAGAACGCGCACACGTCCTGCGTGATCGGCTCCAGCTTCTGCCCGAGCGCGGAGATCGCCCGCCCGTAGGTGGAGTGGCTGTGCGCGGCCGCCACCACGTCCGGGCGCGCCTGGTGCACCTGCGAGTGGATCGCGAACGCCGCCTCGTTGACCGGGTAGCGTCCCTCGACGACCTTGCCCTCGTGGTTCACCAGGATCAGGTCGCTGACCCGGATGTGCTTGAACGACATGCCGAACGGGTTCACCCAGAAATGGTCGGTGCGCTCGGGGTCGCGGGCGGTGATGTGCCCGGCCACGCCCTCCTCGAAGCCGAACTTGCCGAAGATGCGCAGCGCGGCGGTGAGCCTCTCCTTGCGGTGCCGGCGCTCGTCCGCGACGTCGTCGAACGTGGGCGGCAGCCGGAAGATCAGGTCGGTCGGCAGCTTCTCCAGGAACTCTTCCTCGTCGGACATCGCGCACTCCTTGGCTCGTCTCCCGACCACCGAACACCATGGCCGGCCCTCCCGGCTAGACCGGCGGCGCCCAACGCCGGCACGACCGGTTGTCCGGAACAGACAAGCGGGCCGCACAATGGAGGGATGGAGCCCAGCGCAGGCGACCGGTTCCTGCGGTTGCTGATCGAGCACACCGACGACCCGGTGCTGCTGGAGGCGACGGTCCGCGCCGCCCGCGGCCGGTCGGCGCTGGTGGCCGCGCTGCCGGAGGAGGAGACCAGGCGGCACACCCGCGCCCTGGTGCACGGGGTGCTGACCGCGCTGGAGGACGGCGAGCCGAGCGAGGAGGCGCTCGCGGCGGCGGAGCGGCTCGGCTCGGACCGGGCCCGGCAGGGCGTGCCCGTCGCGGCGTTCCTGGACGGCTTCCAGGCGGGCCGCGCCCACCTCGTCCGCGCCCTCGTCGCCGACGGCCGCCGCAGGGGCGTCCCGGACGCGGCGCTGCTGGACGGCGTGACCCGCATCGACGAGATCACCACCGCGCTGGTGCAGCGGATGGTCCACGCGCACCGGGTCGCCGAGCTGGAGATGGCGCGGACCGTCCGCGAGGGCCGCCTCCAGATGCTCCGGCAGCTGCTGCACGGCGAGTCCGTCCCCGTGCTCGCCCCGCTCGACGCCCGCGCCGCCTACCACTGCGTGGTCTCCGACGTCAGCGACCCCGCCGTGGCGGAGCACCAGCTCGCGCCGCCGCACGTAGCCCGAGGGGTCCGGCAGCTCGGTGTTGTGGATCCAGGCGACCGGCTCCTCCAGGGCCCCCGGAGGGC
>NZ_JBFARL010000263.1:0-9543 GCF_040674655.1 Actinomadura sp. NPDC049753
GGCCGGGATGGCGCTGCGCCGCCTCGGCCACCCCTTGCCGGGCTGAGCGCCGCCCGCCCGCGGCGAAGGGCCGCCCGGCCCCGGGCCGATCCGGCCGGCCGGCCGTCAGGTTCATCGCGATGGACCCCGCCAAAGATCCGCAATCGCCTGCGATCCAGGGGTCCATCGTGATTAAGCTGTTACCACGGTGGCAGCAGTGCCGCGGAAGCGGTCCCGATGGGGCCGTGTCCCGCGGGACCACCGGCCACAGGCGTGGCACTACAGATCGGCTGCGTTGACTCGCAGCGTCGTCCGCGCGGGATGTCCTTGACCGCGTGCGCCCACTACCCGGGCGCACGCCTGACGCATGCCCGCCCCTGCGCTCCCTGGCCCGGACGACGGCCGACTCCGTACTCCACGTCGAACGAGGTCCCATGCACTCCCTGCCCAGGGCGCGCCGTCTTCGGCCTGCCCTCACCCGCCTGCCCCGCGCCCTCCGGATCCCGCCGCGCCCGCGCCGCGCGGCGATCGTGTCGATCATCACATCGGTCGTCCTGGCGGCCACCGCCGTCGTCGTCGGCTACGTCCGGACGCCGCTGCCGACGCAGCCGCAGGACGGCGTCACGGACGAGGGCTCCGCGGTCTACTACGCCGACGGCCGGACCCCGCTGTTCCGCCTCGGCGCCAACCGGGAGAACGTCCGGCACGGCCAGATCCCCGACCGGCTGCGCTGGGCGGTGCTCTCCGCCGAGGACCGCGGCTTCTACGGCGGCCACGGCGTCTCCCCCAGCGGGACGTTCCGCGCCCTCTGGAACAACGCGTCCGGCGGCGACACGCAGGGCGGCTCGACCATCACCCAGCAGCTCGCCCGCAACTACTTCAAGGGGCTCAGCCGCGACCGGACGATGGGCCGCAAGGTCAAAGAGATCTTCGTCGCGATGAAGCTCGACCGCAACCGCGCCAAGGACGAGATCCTCGACCTGTACCTCAACACGATCTACTTCGGCCGGCAGACGTCCGGGGTGCAGGCGGCCGCCCGGGCCTACTTCGACAAGGACGTCTGGCAGCTCGACGTCGCCGAGTGCGCCCTGCTCGGCGCGATGATCCAGCGGCCGGCGTACTTCCGCACGCAGGGCGACGGCCCCGCGGCCCGCGCGCTGCGCGCCCGCTGGAGGTACGTCCTCGACGGGATGGTGTCGATGGGCAGGCTCGGCCGGGCCGAGGCCGACCGGCAGCGCTTCCCCCGGACCCAGGACGAGTGGACCGGCGTCGGCCTGTCCGGCCAGGACCTCCTCGTCCGGCACCGGGTCGAGGAGGAGCTCGCGAGCGTCGGCATCCCGATGGACAGCGTCGTCAACGGCGGCCTGAAGATCTACACCGGGCTGGACCAGCGCTGGATGCGGCACGCCGAGCGGGCCATGCGCGAGGCGGAGGAGCCGCGGTGGCCCGCGACCGTGCACGCCGGGCTCGTCGCCGTCGACTCCCGGACCGGCGAGGTCAAGGCGCTCTACGGCGGCGACCCGAAGCGCAGCCAGATCGACTCGGTGTTCGCGCCGGTCGCGCAGGCGGGCTCCACGTTCAAGCCGTACGTGCTGGCCGCCGCGCTGCGCAAGGGCCTCAGCGTCCGGACGAGGGTCAGCGGCCGCTCCCCGCAGAAGTTCGCGCCCGACGGCGACGTCACACCGATGACCGCGCCGGGCTACAAGGTCGACAACGACGAGGAGATCGGCTCGCTCGGCGCGATGGACCTCGTCAAGGCCACGGCCCTGTCGGTCAACACCGGATACGTGAAGGCCGCCCTGAAGACGGGGATCACGGACGTCCAGGAGACCGCGCGGCTGTTCGGGGTGCCCGCCTCCGCGCTCGCGCCGTTCAGGGGGCAGGCCGGGATCGCGCTCGGCACCCCCGACGTCGCGGCCGTCACCCAGGCCGCCGGGTACGCGGCGTTCGCCAACGGCGGCACGGCCGTCGTCCCCCACCTCGTCACCAGGGTCGTCGACGCGCACGGCCGGCGGGTCCCGCTGCCCTGGGACCGGCCGGGGCGCCGGGTGCTGAACGCCGAGCAGGCGGCGCAGGCCGCCTACGCGCTGCGGGCCGCCGTCAGGAGCGGGACGGGCGAGCACGCGGCGCTGCCCGACCGCGAGGCCGCCGGGAAGACGGGCACCACCGACCGCAACCGCGCCGCCTGGTTCGTCGGCTTCGTCCCGCAGGTCTCGACGGCCGTGGTCATCGGTAACGCCAAGCCGGCCCCGCTGAGGAATCTGCCCGGCTTCCCCGGGACGGTCTCCGGCAAGAACCTCCCGGCGACGATCTGGCGGTCCTTCATGGACAAGGCCGTCCGCGACCTGCCGGCCCGGCCGTTCCCCGAACCCGCGTTCTCCGGCGTGGCCGCGAACTGGGTCGACGCCGACCCGGCGCAGCGGAACCAGTCCCGGCGCGGGCCCGGCGAGCCGGCGCCCGGAGGCCGGGACGGCGGTTCGCCGGCCATCGCGCCGTCCCCCGCCGTGCCGCCGGAGATCGCCCGCCGCGGGCTCGCCAAGCAGAAGGCCCGCGAGGCCGCCGCCGCGCCCGCCCCGAAGAGCTGAACCGGAAGAGATCGAGTCGACAGCGGCCCCCGGGGGCGGCTACGGTCGCGGCGTCGATGCGACCGAGTGACCGAGACCGTTCCGGGGGGCCTGGTCAGGTGCGTGCCTCACGTTCCCTCGCGCTCGCCGCGGCGGCCCTGCTGGCAGGCGGGGCCGCCGGCTGCGGCGGCGGCGAGGACGGCAAGGGCGGGCGGACGCCGTCCGCCCGCTCCGCCGCGCCCGGGTCCCCGGGCACGCCCGCGCCGGACGCCTGGATCCCCGGCCGGGTCGCGAAGATGAGCGTGGCCGACAAGGTGGGGCAGCTGTTCGTCCCGACCTTCTCCAGCCGCGCCGACGCGCTCACGAAGATCAGGAAGTACCGCGTGGGCGGGCTGATCTACTTCCCCGGCAACATCGGCACCCCGGCGCGGACCGCCGCGCAGTCCAACGCGCTGCAGAAGGCCTCGAAAATCCCGCTGCTGCTCGGCGTGGACGAGGAGCAGGGCATCGTGTCGCGGACGCCGTTCGTCACGACGTTCCCCGGCAATATGGCGCTCGGCGCGACCCGCAGCCCGGCCGACGCCCGCGCCGCCGCCCGGGTCACCGGCGCCGAGCTGCGCGCGGTCGGCATCAACCTCGACTACGCGCCCGACGCCGACGTGAACGTGAACCCACGCAACCCGGTGATCGGGCTGCGCTCCTTCGGGTCCGATCCGGCACTGGCGTCCGCACTGGTGCGGGGGGCGGTCGGCGGCTTCCAGGAGGCCGGGGTCGCCGCGGCGGCCAAGCACTTCCCCGGCCACGGCGACACCGCGACCGACAGCCACACCGGCCTGCCGGTGATCCGGCACTCGCCGCGGACGTGGGAGCGGCTGGACGCGCCCCCGTTCAGGGCGGCGATCGCGGCGAACGTCGACATGATCATGACCGCGCACATCGTCGTCCCGAAGCTCGACAGGTCGGGCGACCCGTCCACGCTCTCCAGGACGGTCCTGACGGGGCTGCTGCGCGGCAAGCTCGGCTACCAGGGCGTCATCACCACCGACTCGCTGGAGATGGCCGGGGTCCGCGAGAAGTACGGCGACGCCGGCGTCCCGGTCCGTGCGATCAACGCGGGCGCCGACCAGCTGCTGATGCCGCCGGATCTGCCGCGCGCCTACAACGCCGTGGTGAAGGCCGTCCGGACCGGGAAGATCTCGCAGCGGCGGCTGGACGAGTCGGTGACGCGGATCCTCAGGCTCAAGCAGCGGCGCGGCCTGTTCCAGGGCGCCGCCGCCGATCCCGCCAAGGCCGCGGCCGCGGTCGGCACCCCCGCGAACAAGGCCGTCGCGCGAGGCGTCGCCGAGCACGCGGTCACCCTCGTCCGCAACGACGGAGGCGTGCTGCCCCTCAGCGGCAGGAAGGTCGCCGTGTCCGGGCCTGAGAGCGGCCGGCTCCAGGCGGCCCTGCGCCGCCAGGGCGTCGCGGTCACGGCGCCCGGCTCGGCCGACGTCACCGTGCTGACCACCATGAACGCGGGGGCGGCGACCGCGTCCCGGATCCGGGCGCTCGGCTCGAAGCCGGTGGTCGTCGCCGCGCTCGGCCGCCCCTACGACCTCGACTCGGCGGGCGGCGCGAAGGCGGCGCTCGCCACCTACTCCTCCAGCCGGGTCTCGGTGGAGGCGCTGGCCAGGGTACTGAGCGGGGCGGTGAAGCCCACCGGCAGACTGCCGGTGCCGGCGGGCGGGAAACCCGCCGGGCACGGGCTGGGCTACCGGTAGGGGCCGCCGCCCGGCACCGGGGAAGCGATGGACGCGAGGGTCGCTCTGCTGGGAGGATCGGGCCGCCTTCGCGCTTCCAGGAGGTCCCCGTGCGCGTCCGACCGTCCCTCGCCGCCCTGACGCTGCTCCCGCTGCTGGCGGCCTGCGGGGGCGGCGACGAGGTCACGATGCCGCCGCTCACCCCCGAGCCCGGCGACTCCCGGCCCGCCCAGGCCTCCACCGCCGCGCCTCCGCGGCAGACCCTCCCGGCGCGGCTGGCGCTCTACAAGTACCTGCGCGGGATCTCGGTGGGCGACGCCAGAGCGTGCGCGTACCTGGCGCCCGCCTACGAGCGGCGCGTGTTCGGCGGGCCCGGCCGGTGCCGTTCGGGGCTCGGCCGGGCCCGCGCGAAGCTGCGCCCGCAGGATCTCGCGGCGCTGCGCGGCGTGACCGTCCCGACCTGCGAGGCCGGGCCGGGCGCCGGGGAGTGCACCGTCCGGTTCGAGCACCTGCGGTGGAAGAGCGCGCCCGCCCGTCCCGGCGGACTGCTCGCCGCGAGCTTCGTCCTGCGGGGGCGCGGGAGCCGCTGGCTCGTGGCGGGCTGACCGCGGGTCAGAGCCCGAGGTCCGCCAGTCCGGGCAGGTGGGCGCGGGCCGCCTCCCTGGCCAGCTCGGCGGTGCGCGCGGCGCGGGCCGCCGCGGCCGCCGCGCGGCACTCCTCCAGCGTGTGGCGCACGAGCGCGGCCCGCACCAGCGGGAGGGACGGCGCGCTCATCGACAGCGACGTCACGCCGAGGCCCACCAGCACGCAGGCCAGCGCCGGATCACCGGCCGCCTCCCCGCACACGCCGCAGGGGACGCCCGCGCCGGCCGCGGGGGCGACCAGGTCGAGGACGGCGGGCTGCCACGGGTCCTGGAGGTGCGCGAGACCGCCGACCTGCCGGTCCGCCGCGCACGCGTACTGGGTGAGGTCGTTGGTGCCGATGCTGAAGAACTCCACCTCGGGCGCCAGGTCGCGGGCGCGCAGCGCGGCGGCGGGCACCTCGATCATGACGCCGGGATGCTCGACGCCGGCCTCCCGGCACGCGGCCGCGAAGTAGGCGGCCTCGTCCGCGTCCGTCACCATCGGCGCCATGACCTGCAGCTTGACGCTGAGCCCCGCGGCGGCGCGGGTCAGCGCGGCGAGCTGGGAGGCCAGAACGTCAGGGTGGCGGCGCATCATCCGCAGGCCCCGCTCGCCGAGCGCCGGGTTCGGCTCCTCACCGGGGGCGGGCAGGAACGCCAGCGGCTTGTCGGCGCCGGCGTCGAGCGTCCGGACGACCACGCGGCCCTCCGGGAACGCCTCCAGGACCTTCCGGTACGCCTCCTCCTGCTCCTCGTCCGACGGCGGCACCGCGCGGTCGAGGAACAGGAACTCCGTCCGGTACAGGCCGACGCCCTCGGCGCCGTTCACCAGCGCCGCCTCCACGTCCTTGGGGCCGCCGACGTTGGCCAGCAGCGGGACCGGGTGCCCGTCCCTGGTCGCGCCCGGCCCGGTGGACTCCTCCAGCGCGGACGCGCGGGCCGCGGCGGCCGCCCGCGCCTTGGCCACCTCCGCCTCGGACGGGTCGGGGAGCACCGTCCCCGCGGCGCCGTCCACCAGGACGCGGGTCCCCTCGGCCAGCGAGGCGGCGCCGGGCAGCGCGACCACGGCGGGGACGCCCATCGTCCGCGCCAGGATCGCGGTGTGGCTGGTGGGGCCGCCCTCCTCCGTCACGAACGCCACGACCTGCGCCGGGTCGAGAACGGCCGTGTCCGCCGGGGCGAGGTCCCGGGCGACCAGCACGAACGGCTCGTCGGACTCGGGGACGCCCGGCATCGGAAGCCCGAGCAGCCGCGCGATCGCGCGGTCGCGGATGTCGTCGAGGTCGGTGACCCGCGCGGCCATGTACTCGCCGGCCCCGGCGAGCATCTCCCGGTAGACGCCGAACGCCTCGAACACGGCACGGGCCGCCGACACCCCCTCGCCGATCCTGGCGCGGACGCCGTCGGCGAGGCCGGGGTCGCGGGCCATCATCGCCTGCGCGTTCAGCACGTCCCGGCCGTCGGTGTTGCCGGCCGCGGCCGCGCGCTCCCCGCGCTCCTCCAGGTCGGCGGCGACGGCCTCCAGGGCGGCGAGGGCGGAGTCGCGCTCGGCGCCGGCGTCACCGCCGTGCCGGGACCCGGCGGGCGGCTCCGGCACGGCCCCCGCGATGGTGCGCACCGGCCCGGTCCCGACGCCGGGGCTGACGCCCGCCCCCTGCATCACCTCGCCCACCTCAGGCCCCCTCGGGCTCCGGGGTGGACAGCAGCTTCTCCAGACTGTCGAGCAGCTCGTCGGCCCCCTCGCCCTCGGCGGACAGCACGATCTCCTCGCCGTGCCGCGCGTCCAGCCCGAGCACGGCGAGGATGCTCTTGGCGTTCACCGGGGAGCCACCGCGCTTGGACACCGTCACGTCCATCGGGGCCTTGGCCGCGGTCTGGACGAACAGCGCGGCCGGCCGCGCGTGCAGGCCCACCCTGGACTCGATCTTGACGTTGCGCTCGGTCACCGCATTACTCCCAATCAGCTCGTTACCGTCCGGTGCACCCGCAGCGCGGGGCCCGGCACGACGTCCACTTCCATGAAATCGGCCACCAGATGGTCGGCCCTGGCCAGCGCGCCCACCGACTGCGTGGTGACGACGCCGACGCACGTCATTCCCGCGGCCTTGACCGCCGCGACCCCTGCCGGGGCGTCCTCGAACCCGACCGCCTCCTGCGGCGGGACGTCCAGGTCGCGCGCGGCGGCCAGGTACCCCTCCGGGTGCGGCTTGCCGGTGACGACGTCACCGGCGGTCACCACGAGGTCGAGCAGGCCGCGGATGCCCAGCATGTCCAGCAGGCGCTCGGCGTAGGCCCGCTGCCCCGACGTCACCACCGCCAGCGGCACCCCCGCGCCCGCCAGCGACCGGACGAGGTCGACCGCGCCGGGAACGGGCGCCACGTCCGGCATCCCCGGCAGCGACTCGTAGGAGACCGCCTGCTCGAACAGCTCCTCGACCGTCCGGCCGGGGAACAGGTGCGCGTGGTCCGCCAGCGCCTCGATCCCCCGCCGCCCCGCGAACGAGCCGATCAGCGCCTCGTCCCAGGGGACGCGGTGGGCGTCGAACAGGCGCGACCACATCACGCGGTTGCGCGGCTCGGTGTCGATGAGGGTGCCGTCGAGGTCGAAGACCGCCGCGCCGAGACCGATCACCGCCATGTGCTCAGCTCCATGTGAACAGCTCGGTCCCCTTCGCCACCTCGCCCGACTCCCGCACGTCCGACAGGGCGTCGGCGCCCGCGTCCAGCGCGACGACCGCGCAGATGGGCGAGCGGCCGCCCGCCTCGATCACCGCCGGGTCCCAGCCGACGAGCGGCTGCCCGGCGGTCACCTCGTCGCCCTCGGCGACCAGGAGCTCGAACCCCTGCCCCTTCAGCTTGACGGTGTCGATGCCGAGGTGCACCAGGACCCCGTGGCCCTCGGCGTCCACCACGACGTAGGCGTGCGGATGCAGCTTGACGATCTTCCCGGTGACGGGCGCGATGGCGTGGCCGGGACCCCGCTCGGGGTCGACGGCCGTGCCCGGGCCGACCATGGCCTGGGCGAACACCGGGTCCGGGACGCCGGCGAGGCCGACGACCCGGCCGGCGACCGGGGACAGTACTCGGGTCATCAGAGGGGTTCCCTTGGTCGGTCGAGGAAGGTCTGGTCAGTCGAGGAGGTCCTCGATGTCGCTGGCGATGGTGTCGGCCTCGGGCCCCACGACGACCTGGACGACGGAGCCGCTGCGCATGACGCCGAACGCGCCCGCCTTCTTGAGCGCCGGCTCGTCGACCTTTCCGGCGTCGGAGACCTCGGTGCGCAGCCGGGTCGCGCACGGCTCGATCTCCACGATGTTGTCGGCCCCGCCCAGGGCGGCGATGATGGCCTCGGCCTTGTCCATGCTCGTTCTCTCTTCTCGGGGTCCGGGTCGCTCAGTCGGTCTGGGTGACCTTGTTGAGGCCGCGCGGGACGTCGGGGTCGATCCCGAGCCGGCGGGCCAGGTTCTCGACCATGATCTGGCCGGGGACGATGAGGCCCAGCGGCGCCACCCACTCGGGGAGGCCGGGACCGGGCAGCGCGGCCGAGCACGCCTCCGCCAGCTCCGCTCCGCCGCCCACGCCGAACGCCTGGGCCCCCGCGCCCCGCACGCGGCGGGCCAGCGCGACGGTGCCGGGCAGCGTCGGGCCGGAGTCGGCGGCGACCAGCAGCGCGGGGGTCTGCGCGTCGACGACGGCGATCGGGCCGTGCAGCAGGTCGGCGTAGGACAGCCCCATGGCGTGCAGGTAGCACGCCTCCTTGATCTTCAGCGCCAGCTCCAGCGCGGTCCCGAACGCGATTCCACGTCCGGAGACCACCGTACCCGGGACTTTCGCCAGCTCCTCGACGATCTCCGGCAGCGCGGGCGAGGCCTCCGTCAGCGCGATCATCCGGGCGACCTCGTCGGGGACGCGGCGCAGGTCGTCCTCGGCGACCTGGGCGCCGAGCCCGAGGCCGAGCACCGACAGCGCGGCGAGCTGCGTCGTGTAGGTCTTGGTCGCCGGCACGGCGATCTCGGCGCCCGCCTGCGTGACCAGGGCGACCTCGGCGGCCTCGGCGAGCGGCGACCCGGCGCCGTTGGTGACCGCGACCGTCCGGGCGCCGCAGTCGCGCGCCCAGTCGAGCGTCTCGACGATCTCCTCGGTCTTGCCGGACTGGCTGATCGCCACGGCCAGCACGCCGGACAGGTCCAGCCGGCGGCGGTAGGCGGTCGCGATGGACGGCGCGGCGAGCGTGGCCAGCCGCCCGGCGTGCGCCTCCACCAGGTAGCGCCCGTACACCGCGGCGTTGTCGGACGACCCGCGCGCGATGAACAGCACCTGCCGGGTCTCCCGCGCCAGCGCCCCGACGTCGGGGACGCGCGGGAGGAGCGCGTCGATCGTCCGGCGCAGCGCGTCCGGCTGCTCACCGATCTCGGCGCGCATCTGACTGGTCATGATCCCCCTCCGAAGACTTCCTGCCCGTTGATCCACGTCGCAAGCGCCCGGTGGTCCGGCCCCAGCCAGACCAGGTCGGCCGCGGCGCCGGGGGCGATCCGGCCGAGGTCCGGCCGGCCGGCGAGGTCGGCCGGGACCCGGGAGTTCTCCAACCCCAGGATGAGGGTTCCGAGCAGCGCGCCGAGCAAGGTGCCAGGCAGGAAA